>JBDONQ010000196.1:0-401 GCA_039831255.1 Campylobacterales bacterium | reverse complement strand
CTCAGCCATCCGCCAGAGGAGGAGCCTTCGTTGGTAAATTGTGGAGCGGTTGTCCTTTAAATCCAGATATTTAGCAAATCCCGCCGAAACCATCGCCTTTTAAGGCGGTGATGAAAGGCGGATAAAAAAATTCTCGGAAATTTAATTTCTGTTTGAATTTTTTTATAAATTTTATTAATAGCGATAACCAAGTTAAGCCGATAAAAAGTAGGGGTGGAGCAGTCCGAACTTATGCCTGTGGAGGTAGCTCTGGCGGGGTCTGTTTATACAGACTAGTCATCTACCTGTGAAGCAGGAAGCTCCGCCTTTTAAGGCGGGGTAGCTCACAAACTCCATCCCTCCGGTTCAACCCTTTCAACTCTGCACTTTCCCAACATTTCGGTAACAACTGCCACACCGGT
>JBDONQ010000185.1:0-4096 GCA_039831255.1 Campylobacterales bacterium | reverse complement strand
CCAGCCCAAAAGCGGGGGGCAGTAACCCCCTCCCCCACTTTTCCGAAAACTTGGTAAAGGAAGAGGAAGAGGGCCACCAACCCCCCAATTACCAGTTCCCGGTGGTAGGGGCGGAGCTGGGCCTCCAAATGGTGAAAATCCCCTTTTTTAATTGCAAATATTACCCCTCCAATCACCCCCCAAAAGAGGAGGGATCCCACCACAAACCCCAAATAACCGGTCCAGTTGGGGAAGGTTCCCGGAGAACTCCGATTAAAAAAGAGCCTTTTGAACAGTTGTTGCCACCAGTAGCCCGTTACTAAAAAACCGGCCCCCAGTAGGAAGGCTCCTCCCCAGAGGGGCCACCGATGGAGTGGGTTGGCCAACCCAAAAATCCCCCCACTTAAAAAAATTATCCCTGTTATTGCCAATAGTGAGAATTTTAAAAGAGCAGAAATTTTGGAACTTTTTCGACCTTCCATTGGGCTCCTTTAACTCCAAACTTTTTAAAACTATACCATCCCTCCTTTTTAAAATTGGAAAGAGTTGAAAAGGAGGCGGTGACAGATGGGAAAAGGAGGGAAAGGTTAGGAGATAGCACTCAATTTTTAATCTTTCTCAATTAAAATAATATTAAATTTGGGGAAAGGAGAGAAAAATGAAACTAAAAGGGATAATTGTTGGAGTTTTAAGTGGGGTATTGCTGTTCGGGTTTTCAATTGAAGAGGGGAAGAAATTGGCGGATAAGTGTATTGGAGGGAATAGTAAAGCGTGCGATTTAGTTGCGAAAGAGATGGAAAAGTTGGGGCACCGGTGTGGCACTGGGGATACCGGAAGTTGCCAACTCCTCTACCAATTACAGGGGATGTTGACAGCAAAAGTGGCCAAACTGGGATTGATAGCCCCCGGATTCCACCCTTCTCAAGAGATGAATCAGTTTCCGGTCCAACAGAAGCCAATTATTCTCCACGGCTCCTCCCCGGAGGAGGTGGTGGGAGAGTTGCGTAAAAAGTGCGAAAAAGGGGATGGAGAGGGGTGTTTAACTTTGGCCCAGTGGTATGAGTGGGGGTACTTTGTCACTCGAAATGGGGCTGAGGCGTTGAAATATTATGAAAAGGCTTGTAAAGAGGGGGAGGGGGAAGGGTGCTATATTGCCGGACTGGCTTGGTTGGGGGAGAAGGGGTTAACCCGAACCCCTCCAAATCGGAAAGTGGCCCTTAATTACTTTAAAAAGGGGTGCAAATTAAAAAATCAGCAGAGCTGTGAAAAAGTTGGAGAGCTTCTCTCTACTGGGGAAGAATAGGAGGGAGAGATGCGATTTTTAAAATCCCTTTTAATTGGGGTCGGGATGGTGTGGGGGGTTTCCCTCACCCCAATTGGAAAAGTAGAGGGGGTCCACTTCTACAATTTCTATCGGAGTTTTGAGAGTTGCCCCACCTCAGCCGGCTGGATTACTGCGGTGGGATACTATACCCACACAGCCACCCCAGAGGAGATAGCTGAAGCCCGGGGTCATTTGGAGGCTTTAATTGGAGAAGGGGTGAAAAGAAGGGGGTTTCAGCAGAAATTGGAAAAAGGGTTGGAGGAGGGGTTTAAAAAATTCTCCCCGCCCCAATGGTTGGAGGGTTTTTTCCCGAAAGAGTGGGCAAAAGAGGCTGGAAAATGGCTCTTCACTACCCTGCTAAAGTATGGGGCAAAGATTGGGGAGTTTGAAACTCCAGTGGGGCGCCTTGGGAAAGTGGGGGTAACAGTGATAAAGAATGGAAAAATTGAGAAAGTAGAATTGGGGGTGGAAACCCCAGTCTCCGATTTGGCAATCTCCCCAACTGGGGAGATAGGGGTTTTACTGGACTGCTCCTCTGGCCAGCAGTTGGCGGGAAGGGTGGTCCTGCTGAATAGAGATTTAAAAAAAGAGGGGGATTGGCTCTTCAAAAATCTCACATTTCAACTGGAGTTCACCCCTGGGGAGAGGGAGCATTTGTTGGCCCTCCTCTTCACAAACCCTACCTCCCGGTGGTGGAAGGAGAAAGGAATCCGGTTTTTTAACTACAAAAAGGGTCAATTTTTGAAGAAATTTCTCCTCTTCTCAGCAGCAGGAACCCCTGGAACAGGGGGGTTGGATCGAGGGTTTGACTTCCACCCCCCCTATTTCCAATTTACCCCAACCCAGTTGATTACAGCCGATGGGAGAGTCTACTCCTATCCCTCCCTCCAACTGGAAGCTCAATTGGAGAAAATGGGGTTCTGGTGGGGGGTTTCTGAAGATGGAAGTTATCTCCTCTCAGACCGAACCCTCTACGAAACTAAAAAGTGGCGGAAATTGCCTTCCCTCCGTCGATACCCCTACACATTCCAATTTGCTGGAGAGCATCTCTGGGTTACTTTCCCCCCCGAGGGAGCACTCCAGTTCTCCCTCCCCTCCGTCAAAAAAGAGAGCCAAATTAGAGAGATGATGGCCCCAACCCCAGTAGGGGAGTGGGTGGTAGGGGTCTCCCGTCGCCCCCCTTTTCAGCTACTCCTCTTTAAAAAGGGGGAAGGAATTGTAGCCCGATACCCCCTCCAATTTAAAAAAGTGGTGGCCCTCCTCCCTGCTGGCCCCGATAAAGTAGTGGCAGTGGGCCGGAACCAACTCCTCCTCCTAAAAATAGAGCAATAACCCCTCCCCGGGGGACCCCCTTTGGTATACTCTCCTCTAGAACTCAGTGAAGGAGGAGTCAATGTGTTCTGTCGTGGGAGTCTACCGAAACCCCGACGCCAGCAAAATAGCCTATTACGCCCTCTTCGCCCTTCAACACCGGGGGCAGGAGGCGGCAGGTATCTCCAGCTCCGACGGGGAGCATATCCACACAATAAAAGATCGGGGGCTGGTAACCCAAATCTTTTCAGAAGAGAGTTTTAAAATTTTAAAAGGGGAGATTGCAATTGGCCACACCCGGTACTCCACCGCCGGGGATGACTCAATTTTGGATGCCCAACCGGTTTTTGCCCGGTATGGGCTTGGGGAGATTTCAATTGTCCACAATGGAAACTTTGTAAATGGGCGGGAGCTTCGGCAACAGTTAATCGACCGGGGGGCTATTTTCCAATCCAATATGGATACCGAAAATTTAATCCATTTAATCGCCAAAAATCGAGCCCCCACATTGAAAGAGCGGATTGTAGAGAGTTTAAAGCAGGTGAGAGGAGCCTACTCCCTCCTTATTTTGAGTCGGAAAAAGATGTTTGCAGTCCGGGATCCCTTTGGTTTTCGGCCATTGGTAATTGGAAAGCTGAGGAAGGGAGGGTATATTGTCTCTAGCGAAACGGCCCCTTTTGATTTAGTTGGAGCCGACTTTATCCGGGAAATTGAACCGGGGGAGATGGTAATTTTTGAAGGGGAGAGTTTCACCAGCCACCAACTCTTCCCCCCAACCCCGAAGCGGTGTATCTTTGAGTATATCTACTTTGCCCGACCCGATAGCCAAATTTTTGGGAAAAGTGTTTACCAAGTCCGGGAGCAGATGGGCCGAGAGTTGGCGAAGGAGTTGCCGGTGGAGGCAGATATGGTGGTGCCGGTCCCCGATAGCGGAGTGGCCGCGGCACTGGGGTACTCCCACCAGAGTAGGATTCCCTTTGAGATGGCAATTATGCGAAACCATTATGTCGGGAGAACTTTTATTGAACCGACCCAAGAGATTCGGGATTTAAAAGTGAAGCTAAAACTCTCGCCGATTAAAGAGAAAATCCGGGGGAAGAGATTGGTAATAATTGATGATAGCATTGTCCGGGGAACCACCTCCCGGCGGATTATCCGGATGTTACGGGAGGCGGGGGCGAAAGAGATTCATATGCGAATCGCCTCCCCAGTCACCACCGGTCCCTGTTACTACGGGGTCGACACTCCGACAAAGGAGGAGTTAATCGCCTCTTCCCATTCGGTGGAGGAGATTCGAAGGTTTATCGAAGCCGATACATTGGCCTATCTGTCGTTGGAGGGGCTCTACCGGAGTGTAAAGGATTCTCCGGAGAGTTACTGTGTCGCCTGTTTTACCGGGGAGTATCCGGTATTGTAGGGGGGGAAGGTGGAGTTGGGAAATTGGAGATTGGACCGGTTAGGGGAGGGGATTCCGACCCGGTT
>JBDONQ010000244.1:0-4135 GCA_039831255.1 Campylobacterales bacterium | reverse complement strand
AGTCCCAATTTAAAAGTGGGTATCTCTATCCACTCCCCCTACTCAGTCCACCCCAAACTGATAGAGAAGGGGCTTCAAATTGCCCGGGAGAGGGGGTTGCCGGTCCAAGCCCACCTATTGGAGAGTCGGGCTGAGGTGGAGTGGTTGCACCGGGGAGGGGGGGAGTTTCAAGCCTTTTTTCAGGGGAGATTTCCATTTGCAAAACCCCACTTTACTCCCCGACAGTTTATCAGCCTTTTTGAAGGGGTGAGGGTTGGGTTTGTCCATTTAACTTACGGAGGGGTTGAGGAGTTGGAGGAGATTGGGCGGATTGGGGGAGGGGTAATCCACTGCCCAATCTCCAACCGGTTAATTGAAGGGAGGAGTTTCCGGTGGGCTACCCGGGGGAGGGTGCCGGTGGGGATTGGAACCGATGGGAAGAGCTCCAACTACACATTGAACCTTTGGGAGGAGATGCGGGTCGCCCTCTTCCTCCATCAGGAGATTCCCCCCCTCCAGCTGGCACAGGAGCTGTTAACTGGGGCCTTCTACTGGAACCGGAAAATTTTAGGGGTGGAAGGGGGAGAGTTGAGACCGGGGGAGAGGGCCGATTTTTTAGTGGCCCAGTTGCCGGCCCCCCTCCACTCCCCGGAACAGCTTCCCCTCCATCTACTCCTCCAGACCAATCAAGTGGCCCGACTCTACTTCCGGGGGGAACGGCTTCGGTAACCGATAGACCCCTCTCCCCTCCCTTCAATACCTAATTTTTAGAGAGAAATCTTTAAAAGTGGCTTGGTGAATTAGGCTACCACTACTCACTGCATCCACCCCCAACTCCACTAACCCTTTCAACCGGTCAATTGTGATATTTCCGCTCACCTCCACCAGTGTTTGGGGGGCCAGCCGGTTCCGCAAATCCACCACCTCCCGAATTTGCTCCTCTTCCATATTGTCACACATTACTATCTCCACCCCAGCTTTTAACGCCTCCTCAGCCATTTTTAAAGTTTCACACTCCACTTCAATTTTCATTGTAAACGGAATCACCTCCCTCGCCCGGCGGACCGCTTCCCCAATTGTCGGGAAGAGGGCCAGATGGGTATCTTTTAACATTAAACACTCATCCAACCCCAACCGGTGATTTTTACCCCCCCCGCACCGGACTGCGTACTTTTCAAACTGCCGGAGGAGGGGCCGGGTTTTCCGGGTGTCCAAAATTAAAATTCTCCCTCCGGTTGCCTCTACAAATCTTCGGGTTTGGGTTGCAATCCCAGAGCCGTGCTGAAGGATGTTCAATAAACTCCGTTCAATTGTGAGTAAGTCCCGCCCCTCCCCTTCAATCTCCAGAATCACCTCCCCACTCCGGTACTCCTCCCCATCCAGTTTAAAAGGAGTTATTGAAACCTCAGCCACCTTCTCAAATAAATGGATATACTCCATCCCCCCAATTACCCCTTCACTCTTCGCAATTACCACCCCCCGGGCCCGGCGGTCCACAATTAACCGACTCCAGTCCCCCCGGCCGATATCCTCCCGGAGAACCTCCTTTAAAAACTCCAAAATTTGAAACTCCATCAACTCCATTTAACTCCTTTTAAATTGAGATTTTTTCCGATTTTCAATTGAAGGTAATTACCCCCAATCTCCAGAGGAGAGCCCAGTTCTAAAAAGCCCGAAAAAGGGGCTTCCGGGGAGAGGGTGGAGTTTTAAAATCCCCTTTTCCACAGCTTTAAATTGGGGGGTTACCGACTCCCCACCTCTATCATCCGCTGGAGGGCCAGCCGGGCGCCCTCTGCCACCTCTTCCGGGACCTCCACCGGTCGGATATCTTCTCCCCTCTCCAACCTTTCTAGAAGGGTATAGAGATCTTGAAGGCGAGTCTCATTCATTGAGGGACAGAGGGGAATTGTGGAGGAGAGAAGGTAAATATTGGGATTTAAATCCCGTTTTAACCGGTTTACAAAATTGGCCTCAGTCCCAATTGCAATCAACTCCTCCCGATGGCTCTCCACATACTTTAAAATTTGACTGGTAGACCCGGCAAAATCGGCCAACTCTACCACCTCTGGAGCACACTCCGGATGGACCACAATTTTAATCCCCGGATACCGCTCCCGGTAGAAATGGATATGTTCCGGTTTAAAGAGCTGGTGGACACTGCAATGACCATTGAAACAGATTATATCGGCCTCCTCCCACCCCTCTTCCCCTACCACTCTTCCGACCAACCCCAGTTTTTTAGCGATATTTCTCCCCAAATTTTTATCGGGGAGGAAATAGATTCTCTTTCGTTGCTCCAATCCCCACCGGACCAGTTTCTCAGCACTGGAACTGGTACAGGTGGCCCCCCCCAACTTCCCAACCAACCCTTTTAACTGGGCGGAGGAGTTGATGTAGAGGATTGGGAGAACCCCAATCCCCCTCTTTTCAAAGAAGGCCAAATCCCTCTTCACCAATTCCAGCTCTCCCATTTCAGCCATTGAACAGTTGGAGAGTTTCGGCATATATACCGGAAGCTCTGGATTTAAAATTTTTGCACTCTCCCCCATAAATTTTACTCCGCAGAATATTAAAGGGCCTTCTACTTTTTGAGCTTCCTTTGCCAACTGAAAACTATCCCCTGTTAAATCGGCTAAATCAAAAACTTCATCTTTTTGGTAATAGTGGGCGGCAATTGTTACCCCCAATCTCCTTTTCAACTCTTGAACTCTCTCCACCATTGGGGCCCCTTTTTCGAAGAAGTGTATAAAAAAGGGGAAGGGAGTGCAACCTTCCCCTCTCTACCTTTCGGAGGTGGCCAACAATTCCCCAACCTTTTCAAAGGAGGGAAGGTCGACTATTGGATAGGTCCGCTTCTTAGTAATTTTCCGGTTTAAACCGGTTAAAACTTTCCCCCCAAACTCGATAAAGAGCTCTGTCTCTGGCTCAACCCGCTTAATCGACTCTTTATACCGGACCGGCTTTGTCAACTGAATCGGCAATAGCTCCAACCCCTCCTCTTTAGTCCAATAAGGTTCCGCTGTTACATTGGAGACAACCCGGCCAAATTGGGGGGCCAAATACTCCTCCAGCAACTGCCGAAGGGGCTCCACCGCCGACTCCAAAAGGGGGGCGTGGCTGGCAACGCTCATATTGAGTAACAACACCCGTTTTGCTCCCCGCCCTTTGAAGAGGGGGAGGGCCTTCTCCAATTGGTGCCGGTATCCGGCTACCACCACCTGTCCGTCACAATTGTAGTTGGCGGGGTAGATTTGGAGCCCAGACTCCCGGCAAATCTCCTCTACTTCCCGGTCGGAGAGTCCCAACACCACCAACATCGACCCAGCTCTCTCCCGGAACACCTTTTCCATTAAAATACCCCTGCGATGGACCAACTCCACTCCGTCTAACAACTCCAACCCTCCAGCTCCAACTAAAGCGGAAAACTCCCCCAATGAGTGGCCAATTCCACAGCTCCATTGCAACTCCCCCAGTTGATTCTCTAAAAGTTTAAAAAGGGAGACTGAAAAGAGGAGAATTGCCGGCTGGGTGTATCGGCTCTGGTGCAATTGAGGGGAGTCATTGAACATCAGTTTTGGGAAATCCAACTTCAACCGGTCACTGGCGTTTTCAAATAACTCCCGGATTAGAGGGTATTTGGTGTAGAACTCTTTCCCCATTCCCGGGAATTGGGACCCCTGTCCGGGAAATAGAAAAGTGATTCCCATTGGAGTTTCTCCTTTCTTTTTTCGGTAATTTCGGAAAATCTTAACAAAAACTGTTAGTTTTTTTTCCGGCAAAAGGGAGAGTGATAAAGGGAGAGTGTTACAATTTTACACTCCTTTTTCTAAAAAGTTGAGGACTTTTCCGGGGAATTTAGGGGAAACCCCTTCCATTTTTAGTTCAAATTATACTATAATTTCGGGGAATGGAAACATTGAAACCTCTCCCTCAACAGGTGGGAAAGGGTTTTTTCGGCTATTTTATGGTCGGGTGGGGGAGTATCGCCCGATCCCCCTCTACGAGGGGAGGAATTTTACGGACCTCTTTCTAAAATTTTTAATGGGAGAGGTTAAATGGAAATTAAAAAATACTTTTGCTGAAGTTATTATACCATTTGGAGTTTGATTTTCTATTGTCTTAGGTCAATGATTTTTCTATTTTTTCTTTCCTCTTT
>JBDONQ010000141.1:0-4161 GCA_039831255.1 Campylobacterales bacterium | reverse complement strand
ACCCAACCCAGATGCGGAGTAACTACTTTTCCAGTGGAACCTATAAAAAAGGGCGTCGGGTTGAGCTCCGGCGGGGGGGATTCTTTCAAGTTGGAATTTTGGGGAACCGCCGGAAACTCCCAGGGGATGTGGTAATAAATCTAATCCACGGCCGGGATGGGGAGGATGGAAAAATTCCGGGAATGTTGGCATTCTACCAAATTCCGACGATTACCCCCCCGATAGAGGGGGCGGTTATCAGTTACAATAAACGGCTCACTAAATATTACGCCGTCGGAATTGGGGTTCCAGTTTTGGAGTGGCAGTTGGTGGAGCCGGAAGAGCCGACCCCCCCTTTCCCCTTCCCAGTGATTATCAAGCCGGCTCGACTAGGGAGTAGTATTGGGGTCTCCGTAGCAAGAAATTTGGAAGAATACCGATATGGATTGGATGTGGCCCGAGAGTTTGACCGGGAGATAATTGTGGAACCCTTTATCCCAGGGGTGGAGGAGTACAATTTGGCCGGGTGTTGGACCCAAAATGGGTGGCTCTTCAGCCGGGTGGAGCAGGTCCAAAAAGGGGAGTTTTTAGATTACAATCAAAAATATTTGGAGTTCAGCCGGCGGGAAGAGGTGAAAACCCCTGTCCCGGCGGAGGTGGAAGAGCAGTTGAAAGGGGCCTTTAAAAAAATCTACTCCAACCTCTTTGAAGGGGCCCTAATCCGATGCGATTTTTTCCGGATAGATGGGAAAATTTACTTGAATGAGATAAATCCGATTCCCGGGAGTTTAGCCCACTACCTTTTTGATGATTTTGAACAGGTTCTGGAGCAGTTGGCCGGCAGTTTAAAAAGGGAGCCCAAAATAGAGATAGAGTATCGGTATATAAACCAGATCCAAAAAATAAAGGGAAAATAATCTGAAAAGGTAGAAAATTGGAAAAAAATGGGAAAACTTTGGCTCTAATTCCAGTAATTGGAAAGATAGCTGGAATAGTTGGGCTAATTCTCTTTTCAGGGTGCCAAGTGCCGGAGAATTTTGCCCCTATTACCCGGCAACCTGCCCAAATTCCGTTGCCAATGGACCGTTCCTGCCTCCTCTCAATTGAGAGTGGAGAGGAGTTGCTGTTAAAAGAGGGGGGGGTAACCCAATTGCCGTCATTGGCAGAGTTGATGAAACCCCTCCTCCTTCTCCAATTAAAAGGGATTGAAGGGGGTAGTTTCTCCCAATTTCAGGTAGGGAAGTGGAATTTCTCTGTAGAGACCGATGGGACTAGATGCTATCTCCTGTTAAATTTACCCAACCGGAACCCCTTCTCCCCTTCCCCCTCTACCCAGATTAACTGCCGTTGTAAACCCCTCCAACCCCACCGATAGCCCTTTTTCCCAATGGGTCGCCATCTCCGGAGAGCTCTCCTCTTCTTCCTCTCCCTTTTCTGGCTAATCGTCACCTCTAACCAAGCCCCCTTCCCTGAAAAAAGAGCCCCAATTACAACCCTCTCCCCCTACATCCCAATTCCCCCAGCCCCTCCCCTTTCAAAAATGGAAAAGGGGACCCCCCAATTCCTACCGGAATCCAACTTTACCCCCCCAAAACCGGCGAAGCCCCGGCCAACTTCCCCCCTCTACTATCCCGACCACCCCCCCTATTTGGTGATAATTATGGATGATATGGCGTTCCGTTGGGAGACCCGGCAAATCCAGAAATTGGGTCTGCTGTTAATCCCCTCTTTTTTCCCCCCTACCCCCCGGCACCCGGAGACTCCCAAATTGGCCCGGCAATTCCAATTTTATATGGTCCACCTTCCGTTGGAGGCGAAGGGGTACCCAACTCCGGAGGAGGGGACTTTAAAAGTGACCGACCCCTATTTAAAAATTAGGGAGCGGATTCACCAGTTAAAACTCCTATTTCCCCGGGCCCGCTTCTACAATAACCATACCGGTAGCACTTTTACAAAAAATCTCCCGGCAATGGAGAAGCTCTTCCGAGGGTTAAAATTTTACGGCCTTGGATTTATCGATTCCCGGACCACCCCTGATACAAAAGGGGCAATTGTTGCGGAGAGATACAAAATTCCATTCTACCAACGGAGGGTTTTCTTAGATAATGTCCGAAATGTGGGGGAGATTTTAAAAAATTATCAAAGGGCCCTAAAAATAGCCCAGCGGGAGGGGTTTGCAATTGTAATTTGCCACCCAACTAAAGCCACTTTCTCCTTTTTCAAGAAATATCGGGAGTACATTCAGGATACCGCCAATTTAATTCCTCCGGAGAAGTTAAAGGAGATTTCTCCCACTCTAAAGTAGCCCCTCTTGCTATAATTGCCGAAAAAAAGGGTAAATATGGGCCATTTTGAGATAGATAAGAGCCAGTTGGAGGAGCTTTTAGCCCGGCACAAATTGACAAAAGAGGATTACAACCATATTGTAAAAATTTTGGGCCGGGAGCCCAATTTGGTGGAGTTGGGGATTTTTAGTGCAATGTGGAGTGAACATTGCTCCTATAAATCCAGTAAAATCTATCTCCGGGGATTTCCGACAGAGGCCCCGTGGGTGGTCCAAGGGCCCGGGGAGAATGCCGGGGTTATCGATATTGGGGATGGGATTGTGGCGGTCTTTAAAATGGAGAGTCACAATCACCCCAGTTTTATTGAACCCTATCAAGGGGCGGCCACCGGGGTTGGGGGGATTTTGCGGGATGTTTTTACGATGGGAGCCCGACCTATTTTAAATATGAACGTAATTCGGTTTGCCGATATCCGGGGGGACTCTCCAAAGGCAAAACTCCACCGGCACCTGTTGAGTGGGGTTGTGGCCGGCATTGCCGGCTATGGAAACTGCGTCGGGGTGCCAACAATTGGGGGGGAGACCGCTTTTGAGGAGTGCTACAAAGGGAATATTTTGGTAAATGCGATGTCATTGGGGATTTGCCGGCGGGAGGAGGTCTTTTACGCCCGGGCCGAGGGGGTTGGGAACCCGGTTATCTATGTGGGAAGTAAAACTGGCCGGGATGGATTGGGGGGGGCGGTGATGAGTAGCGACTCCTTCAAAGAGGGGGACGAGGACCAACGGCCCACTGTCCAAGTAGGGGACCCGTTTACTGAGAAGTTACTAATGGAGGGGTGTCTGGAGCTATTTAAAACCGACTACATTGTTGGAATTCAAGATATGGGGGCCGCCGGCCTAACCTCCTCCAGTTTTGAGATGGCCGGGAAAACCGGGAGTGGGCTCCGGCTCTATTTGGACCGGGTTCCGATGCGGGAGGAGGGAATGACCCCTTACGAGTTGATGTTAAGTGAATCTCAGGAACGGATGTTAATCTGCGCCAAAAAGGGGTATGAGGATAAAGTCTTGGAAATTTTCCGGAAATATGAGCTGGATGCTGAGGTGATTGGGGAGGTAACCGACTCCGGCCGGGTTGAGCTCTTCTGGCATGGGGAGAAGGTGGCCGATATTCCAGTTGCCCCAATTACTGAAGAGGCTCCAGTCCTATGCCGGCCAGTGAAACGGCCCAACTATTTGGACCAAATTAAAGATGTGGAAATTCCAGTGGTGGACCCCCAAGAAGCCTTTGAAAAGTTAATCAGGGAACCGGAGGTGGTGGATAAAAGCTGGATTTACACCCAATACGACTCAATGGTCCAGACCAATACCGCCAACTCCGGCCGGGTGGATGGGTCGGTTGTCCGGGTGAAAGAGAATCAAAAATTTTTGGGGGTCTCCACCGATTGCAACGCCCGGTTCTGCTACATTGACCCGAAAAAAGGGGCGGCGGCGGCGGTTTTGGAAGCGGGCCGGAATGTGGCGGTAAAGGGGTTGACTCCCCGGGCAATTACCGACTGTCTCAACTTTGGGAACCCGGAGCGACCGGAGATTATGTGGCAATTTAAAGAGGCGTGCGAGGGGATTAAAGAGGCGTGCCGGGAGATGAATACCCCGGTAGTAAGCGGAAATGTCTCCCTCTACAATGAGAATGAGGGGGAGAGTGTCTACCCAACTCCGGAAATTGGAATGGTAGGGGTTGGGGAGTGGTGGCGATCCAGTTATCTAAAACGGGACGGGAACCTTATCTACCTATTGGGGGAGACAAAACCGGAGTTTGGGGGGAGTCTCTATTTAAAAGTGTTTGCCGGAAAAGTGGCCGGGGTCCATCCGGAGATAGATTATGAACAGGAACGGCAAGT
>JBDONQ010000054.1:0-4197 GCA_039831255.1 Campylobacterales bacterium | reverse complement strand
GGAACATATGGGGGAGGGGGAGAAACTGGCCCGGGATATCTATTTAACCCCTATACCCGGTGGCGGTTCCCAGTTTTCCGAAATATTAGCTGGGCAGGGCAGTGACGTATAAATATGATTCAATTTCTATTAAATACCACCTCCCGGACCCAATTTAAAAAAAACCGGGGATAAAGTGGGGGTTTTCTCAAAAACCAAACTTCAAAAATTGTATCAACAACTGATGGCAGAAGGGGAGAAAACCCCTATCGATTCTTTAAAAGTAGGGGCTACTTGAATATTTACAACCTTTAAAAGGCCCAAAAGCGAACCGACAATCAAGATATTAAGATGGTCTACGCCAATTTGGAAAAGAGAAGTCGAAATTATACGAGGGTCTTTGTTGAAATTTTTAGGTTCTATCGGCAAAATTACACCCCAAAATATATCTCAAAGGCCTATTTCAACCAAATTATGAACATCCGATGGGAAAGGGGGCCACCTTGGGTTGTAAACACCCATTTAACCCCAACAACCACCCAGCCCAACCCCCTCAAAAAGAGGAGTTAAACCTTAAAAACTTCCGGGGGAGAGGGGTATCCCAATTAAGATTAAAAAAAGGAGAGACTCTTTTTCAGAGAAGGTTCAATTCTTTAACCATCCCGGGATTGGATAGAATTGTTGAAAAATTTTTCCGAAGGGTAAGAATCAGCTCTCCCCTAATCGTCCAATTGTTCCCATCAATTCCCCCCTTTTGCCCCTTTTATCCCATATTGGGGAGAAAAAATGAAGGGAGAGAATCTGTTTGATAAGATCTCCCGGTGATTGGGGCCTCCCTTTAGGAACAAAAAAAGGAAATTATCGAGGAGTGGGGAGTAAACTGCCCCGATTTTTGGCCACTCCAAATGGAGGGTTTTCTACCCCATTGGCTGTCTGTGGAGCCAATTTACAAGTTCTATAGCCCGTTTCATCCTCTTCAAAACTTCGTATCATCCCTTAGGTAACTACCTTAACTAAATCGTAGATTACAGTTAGAGCTCCCCGCTTCCCAGACCCTTTTATCAGGGCATCTCCACAGGTTCAACGGGCTCTTACATCCCTGATTCCGGAGACTTTGTTATTGCCCATTTGTATATTGTCTATCGCTACTTTTTCGGTTATTGTCTCACAAAGTAGTTGTTAATCCAATACCAAGAAGATTTTGTTGGAATGGGGTTACAACATAAATTATTTAAGTAATTTTCTTAAATGAATGGGGCTACTTTAAGATATATCTAAAATTTTCGATTGAAATTTGGAGTTACCTGATAAAATCCTTTCCAAATTCTCCCGTTGAAACTCCAATTAAGTGCTTCAATTGGATGCCAGTGGAGTAGGGGGAGATTGAAGTTATAGAGCTAAGGGTGTCGAAACGGTTTTAGTAAAGGGGGGATTTGGGCAAAGGCACTCCTCTACCGATAAAAAGAAAATCATCCACCCCTGTTTCCCTTTTAGTCAAAAAGAGATTATCCCTTTTCCCCTTCCCGTTCTAACTCTTCCCCTCCCCTTTTAGATTCCGGCCACGTTCCGGTTTCTCTCCCTATTTAATCGAGACTCTCCCCTCCCAATCCCCAAACCCCTCACCCCCTCCTCTCCAGTAGCTCCTCCACCACCTGCCGGAACTCCTGCCGGAACCGTTCCGGCTTAAATTTTAATGCGTGGGCTCGGATTTGTTCCCGATTCCACTCCTGCTGTTCCAGTCGCTTAACCCCCTCCACAAGCCCAGCCACCGACTGCTCCGAGTAGAGAATCCCTGTCACCCCATCAATTACACTCTCCCCTGTCCCCCCAACCCGGTACGCCACCACTGGAGTTCCGGCCCCCATTGCCTCCACAACAGCAATTCCAAAATCTTCCAACGCCCCATACACAAACCCCTTCGCCCGCCGGTAGTATTCTGCCACAACCCCGTCGGACTGATACCCCAATAGCTGAACAGTGGGTCCCGCCAACCTTTCCAACCTCTTCCGCTGGGGACCATCCCCTATTATGATTAGCTCTTTCCCGAGAGAATTGAAAGCCTCAATTATTAAATCTATTTTTTTATACGGAACTAGCCGGGAGACAACTAAATAAAACTCCTCCCGTTCCCGCTCTTCCCCCAACTGAATCCGGTCCAAATCCACCGGGGGATAGATTACTTTTGCCTTTCGCCGGTAAATCCGCTCTATCCGTTCTGCGACAAATTTGGAGTTGGCAATAAATTGGTCTACTTTAAATTTTAAATCTTGCTTCCGGAGATAGCGGGCCATAATCCCAAAAAAGGGTCGGAGGGGAAGGGGTAGCTGATTCCGGTACTCCCAGTAGAGGTCCCAAATGTACCGGGGGGGAGTATGACAGTAGCAGATGTGGAGGGCTCCCTCTGGAGGGAGGATATTCTTCCCAAAGGACCAAGAAGAGGAGATTATTAAATCGGACTCCGGTAGTTTAAAACCCCGGAAAAGGGTTGGGAGGAGGGGGAATAGGAGGGGGAAAAGCCCCGTTGGAACTCTTTGAATCCAGTGGGTAGTTGGAACCTTCTCCCCCAGCAACTCCTCCCGAATTAAGGGGGAGAGGTGGTCTACTAATGTGTAGAGGGGGGCTTCCGGGTAGAGATGGAGGAGCTCCTTTAAAACCTCCTCAGCCCCCCCTCTACTCCGGAGCCAGTCGTGGAGAATTGTAACCTTCACCTTTCCCCTTTCCCTGAGCTCTTTCCCCTCCCCTCTCCTTTCCCTTTCTCCTCCCAAAACCGGGGGAGCTTCAACAGACTCTCCCCCAAAGGGGTCTGGTTTAATCTAAAAAAGAGGGGACTAATATTTAATTGCCCCATTCTCGTCGGCAGGAGGAGTTGTCAATTTTTGGAGAAGGGTCTCCAATTGCCGGATCATTACCTGCTGACTCACTTTAAAAGCGGAGATTTCTGCTTGCCGTTCGGCAATTTTCTGTTGAATAAATTGGATCCCCTTCATTAAATTCTCCCCCTCTGGAGGAAGTTTCTCCACTTCATAACTCTTCCCATTAATTTCAATTTTCATCTTCACTCCTTTTGACTTTTTAGTTAAATTTTAAATAGAGTTTCTCTATCTCTCCAATTTTATCCAAACTCAGCTTCCCCTGCAACTGGAGCAATTGCAAATAGTTTTGGAGGAGTTGCTGTTGGGTCTCAATTAACTGGAGTTTTGTGGAGTAGTAGCTTTCAATTGCCGAATAGAGGTCAAAAATTGATATAAGCCGATTTTTATAACTCTCTTCCCCCTTTTTTAAATTGAGGGCCCCTGCTAAAACCCCTTTCTCCAATGCCTGTAACTCTATTTTTAACCCCTTCAACTCCTCCAAAAGCCCCTCAAATTGGGCAGTTAACTCCCGTTTTTTATCTATATACCGGGCCCTGTAGCTAAGGTACCCCTCCCGGCTCCCCTCCACCTCTTTCCGGTCAGCCCGATTGTAGAGGGGAATATTTAAATAGACCGCCAATTCATAATCTTTCCGCTTTGTAATTGAATCGGTAGTCTTTGTATCGGAGTAACTTCCCCGGAAATTTAAGGAAGGCCATAATTTATCCTTCGCTTGCTCCCATTGGGCTTTTGCCACCTCCATATTTATTCTGGCAATTTCCAACTCCGGAGAGTGGACCCCGGTAAATTTGGAGGGAAGGGGGAGGGATAGAAGAGCTTCAGAGTTGAACCGGACCCCCCCTATTTGGCGGGGCCCTCTACCCCCGGCCCAATATTTCAATTGGGCTATTTGACTCTTCAACTTACTCCGGTACCTCTCCACTTCCCCCCTCTTCTCCCAATATTTGGCCACCGCTTCCCGATACTCCACCTCCCCAATTAAATGGGCTTTAAATTTTAGATGGGCCCCCTCTTTCAACCGTCGAAGGAGTTCCAGCTCCTCCTCCAACAATTGGAGTTGCTCCCGAGCGGCCACTACCCCAAAATAGTTCTCCCCCACCTTTTCCAGCAACTGCTGTTTAAATTGGGTAACCTGCAGTTTGTAATACTCCTCCCGTTTCTTCCCCTCCTCAATTGAGTCAAAAATCTGTTTATTAAATAGGGGCATTGAGAAGGAGAGGGTGTATCCTTTTGTAATCTGATTATATTTCACAATTTCAGTGGGGTAATTGTATTGATATTTACTTCGGCCACCGTAGAATTGGGCCGAAAAAGTGGGAAAGAGTTGCCCTTTACTGGATTGGGT
>JBDONQ010000149.1:0-4216 GCA_039831255.1 Campylobacterales bacterium | reverse complement strand
TCCTTCATAAACTCTTCAGCTAAGTCGATATCTTGGATTTCAAAGAACTGCTCCATCCGGTGGAAAAAGAGGTAATCAACCCCCTCCCTCTCAATTGCCCGGGTAATATCCTCCAATAGAAACTTAATTGGGTACTGCTTCTTCAATTGGGGGTAGTTTTCTTTAAAATAGAATACCCTGAACTTTTCCCTATCTCGAATGTACTGATTTACAACCCCGTCTCCCACCTCCTGAACCCCTTCAAACCGCTTCCGCATTAACATCTCTGGAATTGGGGTTAGGAAGAGGGTTTCGGCCCCTTCCAAAATCCGGGCCAATGAGTAGAGAGTGAATAGCAATTTCCCAACCCGGGGCTCACCACTGATTAGAATAATTTGACTTTTTCTAACTACCTCTTCCAAAATCATTGGACCAATCCTTTTTTAAAAAAGGGGGAGGAGAACCCCGAGGATAGTATAACCGGTGAGGATTTAATAAGGATTAATTCCCCTCCCCTTTAATTGGGATAATTTTAGCAACAACCCGCCGGTTTAGTGCCCGCCCCTCTGGAGTGGTATTTGGAGCGATTGGATGGGATTCCCCATACCCTTTATAGGAGAGCCGATTTTTTGGGGCCCCAAATTCAATCAATTTTTCGTAAACCGCTTTTGCCCGCCGGGTGGAGAGGATTAAATTGTATTTATCAGATCCGATACTATCGGTGTGCCCTTGAATTTCAGCTTTTACAGTTGGATGGGCTTTTAACCATTGGGCAAAGGCTTTAATCATTGGGTAGTATTGGGTTTTAATTTTTGCACTATTGAAGTCAAAATGGATTTCAAACCGGTAGGTCAACTCCCCATACTTATTCTTTTTCAATACAATTTTTGGACATCCATACTCGTCCACTTTTACCCCGTGGGGAGTGTCTGGACACCGGTCAATTCCATCTGGAACCCCATCTCCATCGGAGTCGATTGGACATCCATTTGAATCCACTTTTACCCCGGCTGGAGTGTCTGGACATTTATCTTTATAATCTGGAACCCCATCCCCATCAGAGTCGATTGGACATCCGTGGCTATCTACTTGAACTCCCTTTGGAGTGTCGGGACAATTATCTTTATAATCTGGAACCCCATCTTCATCGGAGTCGAGGGGGCACCCATTCTCATCCACTTTTACCCCAGCTGGAGTTCCGGGGCACTTATCTTTGTAATCTGGAACCCCATCCCCGTCGCTATCTTGAACCTGCCGGAGCCGTTTTCCAATTGGAATTGAGACCCCTAAGTTGACTCCCCAGTTGTCAAACTCATTCTGAATATCCCGGATATACCGAACCTCTCCAATTAAATCTAGATAGTTGAGAAGTTGATACCGGACCCCCAACCCACCTTGCCAGATATGGCTATCGTAGAAGGGTTCGTGGTCGTTGTCCACATCTTGATATCCATACCCCAAATAAGCGTATGGAACAATTGT
Organism: Campylobacterales bacterium; assembly: GCA_039831255.1. Lineage (GTDB taxonomy): Bacteria > Campylobacterota > Campylobacteria > Campylobacterales > Nautiliaceae > PUXY01. Next base: position 2,755 of record JBDONQ010000149.1, on the reverse strand, counting down.
GCTATAGGGCAAGAGCTCGTAAGTTAAATTGATCAAATAGTTTCGGACTGCATCCCCGGAGTTTCCTTTGTACCGGACATACCCGTAGTAGTTGTGCTCTACCCCAAATAAAAATCCATTGTTAAATGGCCGGAAATTGAGTCGCACCCCGGCTCCCCGGAGATTATCTTTAAAATTCCCGCTCTTAACCGCCGCCCCGTAAAACTGAAGTTGAGCTTCCCCAAATAGGGCAGTAGCCGCCACAACTGTTGAGAGGAGTAGCCTCTTGAACCGCATTGAACCTCCTTTTGTTAGAATTAATTAAAGGATTTTACCACATCTGCCGGAAGGGTTAAAAATGGAAGAGAGGAACTTAAAAATCTTGCCAAAACTAGCTCGGTTGGCTATTGAAGAGGAGTTTAAAGGGGGAGGGTTAATTAACCGGGAGGAGTGGCTTCAAAGATACCCATGGTTATCGGAAAGAAGAGCCGTATTTGTGACCCTTAATAAAAAAGGAAAACCGAAGGGGAGCTCCCTCCGGGGGTGTATCGGCTCTCTACTTCCCTACCGGCCGTTAATTGAGGATTTAATCGAAAATGCTAAAAGTGCTGCTTTCCAGGACCCCCGCTTCCCCCCACTGGCCCCGGAAGAGTTGCCGGAAGTGGAGATAGAGGTCTCCCTTTTAACCCTACCGGAAAAGGTGGAGTATCGGGACATTGAAGAGCTCCGCCAAAAAATCCAACCTTTTAAAGATGGGATTATTCTCCAGTTGGGAAACCGACAGGCCACTTTCCTGCCGGCGGTTTGGGAACAGATTCCAGATTTTAACCTTTTCTTTAGCCATCTCTGCCTAAAGGCTGGGCTCCCGACCAACTGCCTTCTCTACCACCCCACTATTTATCGGTACTGGGCGGTTGAGGTGAAGGAGGGGTAACCCCTCTCTCCCCTCCCAGCTTCCTTTTAAAAAACCGGTAATTTTGACAGCTAAAAATACTCCCCAATTCGCACCCCCGCTGGGCGTAGAAGAGGGCCTTTTGCCGGTTGGTTGGAACCCCTTTACCGTACCAGTAGAGGGTTGCCAAATTACTGCACCCGGCCCCATTCCCCAATAGACACCCTTGGGCAAAGTAGTGGGCTGCCTTTGAAAAGTCCTTTTTTACCCCTCTCCCGGTTAAATAGAGCCCCCCCAAATTGGTACATCCAACCCCTACCCCCAATTGGCAACTCCGGAGGTAGAGTTTGGCCGCCTTTTTAAAATCTTTCGGAACCCCCTCCCCATTGGCATACATTCCCCCCAAATTGGAACAGGCAATTCCCTCCCCTTTTTCACAAGCCTTTTGAAAAAAGAGGAGGGCTTTCCCTTTCCCCTCCTCGACTCCCCGGCCAGTTTGGTAAAGGACCCCCAAATTGTTGCACCCCACCTTATCCCCTAGCTGGCACCCTTTTCGATAAAATTCCGCCGCCTTTTTAAAATCTTTCGGAACCCCCCGACCCTGCTGGTAGAGAACTCCCAAATTTCGACACCCTAACCCGACCCCATGGTCACAGGCCATTTTATAGAGCTCCCTCTCTTTTTTTAAATCCATTGGAACCCCGGCTCCAATCCCGTACAGAAAGCCGAGGCTAGCGCACCCCTGATACTCTCCCAACCGGCAAGCCTCCTTTGCAAATCGGGCCCCCCCTTCAAAATCCCGCTCTCCCAAATGGCCATTTAACAGAATCCGCTCCACAATTAAACACCCCTTCCCGTCCCCAATGGCACACCTTCTCTTTCCTTCTTTGTAACTCTTCTGAAAATAGCGGAGGGCCCTCTCCCCTTCCCCCTTCTCCTCGAAAATTTTTCCCAACTGGTAACAACCGCTCAAATTTCCGTCGCTACATCCCTTCTCCAGTTGGGAGATAGATTCCCCCCCAAATCCCAACACAACTGCCACCCCAATTGCCAGTAGAGCTCTCATCAGCTACACCTCCTTTCCAATCCGGGAAAATAGCCACTGGAGAACCCTCCCTTTTACCTCTCCAATCTCCTCCAGCCGGGAGAGGGGAGGGAGATTTTGAAACTCCAATACCCCCTCTTCCAATAGTCGGAGAAGTTTTCCAAATCCAATCTCTTCTGTTAAAAAGAGGGGGACCAAATAGTCATCCAATGTATTTAAAACTACCCCCAGCTGAGGTCTCCCAATTAATAAAGGTTTCAATCTCCAGAGGGGATACCGGTCCACCTCTATCGGCTGGAAGGAGAGGGAGGGAAGGTTTGGAAGTTGGGGGGGGGAGACTAGCTCTACCCCTTCTCCAATTAAGAAGGTCCCAATTGGAAGGGCCATATCGGGAGGGGAGAGGTGGAAGGAGAGCTCCCCGCTCCTCCATAGAACCCCTCCGTGGATTAGAGAGTTCCGCTCTATTACCCCTTCAATCTCCGGAATCCCAAAGAGCCAGTAGGCCTCCAACACTTCAAAGAGTTTATTGACAATTGTGGCTGAATCTACAGTAATTTTTGCCCCCATTTCCCAATTGGGGTGGTTTAACACCTCAGCTGGGGTTGCCGTTGGAATCGCCCCCAACTCCAAATCCCTAATTCCCCCACCACTGGCGGTAATTATCAATTGGGCCACCTCCTCCCGGTTCCGCCCTTTTAAAAGTTGGGAAAGGGCAAAATGTTCACTATCCAGTGGAAAAATTGCCCCTTTCTCTATCCATCCTTTTAAAAAGGTCCCCCCAATTACTAGACTCTCTTTATTGGCCAATCCAATCTCCTTCCCCAACTTCAACCCCTCCA
>JBDONQ010000238.1:0-4216 GCA_039831255.1 Campylobacterales bacterium | reverse complement strand
CCCAACTGTCGGTAACCACATCCCTGTAAATGCAGGGGGAGAGCTGGAGGAATATTATTCGGGGCCGATACCCCAACTTTTGAAAAAAGCGATCGTAAAACCCTTTTCCAAATCCAATCCGCCGGAGGGTTGAGTCTGTCCCAATTATTGGAACAATTGCAACATCTATCTTTTCCCGGCGTGGGGTTTTCCGAGCTGGGGCCCATCCCCACCGGACCTTCTCCAAAGGAAGTCCATATTTTACCATCCGCAACTCCTCCCCCTCTACAACTGGGAAATAGAGCTCTTTCCCCTCCCGGCGAAGCTTCTTAATTAAAGGATTAATATCCACTTCCCCGGGAAGGGGGTGGTAAATTAAAATCCGCCGGCTATTGGAGAGAAGGGGGAGAAGGGTTTTATTTATAATTCTGGAGCGGTAAAGGGGATTGGCTATTTTCCGAGCTCGACACCTTTTCCGGATCTCCTCTTTACTGGCCATTGGCAACCTTTCGAAAAAAGTCTCAAAAGGATTAAATTTGAACTGGAAAAAGAGTTTCACAAAAGTGCTAATTCTATCTATTATACTACTCCTGGGAGGGGAAGGGTGTCAGGACCGGAAGAAGGAGCAGATTCTGGACCTTCCCCCTGCCGAAAGTAGTGGAGAATCTCTTCCCCTTTCTTCAAATCCTATCCAGTCCAAAATTACAATTTATCAGGTGGGGGAGTACAATTTGACTTTCAAAAATCATAAACTGGTCCAATATCCTCCAAAACGGCTCTACCTTTTTTTTATCGATGGGGGAAAATATTCGGAATTGGAGGAACGGTTTCTACAAGAGTTGGGAATTCCCTATCTATTGGTGGAGGATCCAGATTTAGATGAGGAGTTTAACATCTCCATTTACCCAACAATTGTGATTCTGGACCGGAACCGGACAATTAAATATGAGGGGTTTACTCCGTATGAAATTTTAAAAGCGGAGCGGTATTTCCAACTTAACCGGGAGGTAATCTCCGATAGGGAATAGGGAGTTAGAGGAGATGGAGGAGAGGGGGGTAGTAGAAGATTAGGGCCAGTGTCAGTAGTTGGAGAATTATAAATGGGATAATCCCCCGGTAAAGGTCGCCGGTTTGAATTCTATCCCCGGCGGCCCCTTTTAAGTAGAAGAGACTAAACCCAAAAGGGGGGGTTAAAAAGGAGGTTTGGAGATTAATTGCAATTAAAATTCCGAACCAGAGGGGGTCCACTTGGAACTCTTCGGCGATTGGCATTAAAATTGGGATTACAATAAAGCTAATTTCAATAAAGTCGACAAAAAAACCCAATAGGAAAATTAGGACCATTGAAATTAAAACAAAACTCTCCTTTGAAGAGAGATGGGAGGTGAAAAGCTCAGTTACAATATCCCCAGCCCCACTCTCATTGAAGACCAAACTAAAAGCGGTGGCCCCAATCAGGATTGTAAAAATCATTGAAGTGATTTTTACGCTCTCCCGGAGGGCATACCAGAGGAGCTCCCACCTGAAACTTCGGTAAGCTAAAGTTAACAGCAGTGAGCCGATAACCCCGACCCCTGCCGATTCGGTAGGGGTTGCAAAACCGGTAAAAATGCTTCCCAAAACCAGCAAAATCAGGAGGGTAGGTGCGACTAACGATTTAACCGCTTCGATTAAAATTTTTGAGTAGGGTTCGGTTGTCGGGATTGGGGGGGCCACCTCCGGTTTGACCCAAGCAACCCCTAAAATGTAGAGAATATAGAGGGTAACAACTATCAATCCCGGTATAACTGCAGCTTTGAAAAGGTCCCCAACTGAGATATTCATCATAAATCCCAAAATAATTAGCACAATACTGGGGGGAATTAACTGCCCCAATGTCCCACTGGCGGCAATTACCCCACTGGCCAACCGGGGGGAGTACCGATATTTCAACATAATTGGGAGGGAGATAACGGTCATCATTACGACACTGGCCCCAACAATTCCGGTAGAGGCGGCTAAAATTGCCCCCACCAATACAATTGCTATTGCCAATCCTCCACGGACAGGGCCAAATAGTTTTCCGATGCTGGTCAACATCCGCTCTGCAATCCCGCTTTTCTCCAGTAGGAACCCCATTAAAATAAAAAGGGGGACCGCTATTAAATTAAAGTTTTGCATAATCCCGTAAATCCGATACGGGAGAAGGCCAAAGACCTCAATCCCCAAATCGGGGTCTAAAAGGGCTGCAAAAATAGCACTTCCTCCAAAGGCAAAGGCGACAGGGATTCCCAATAGTAACAGTAAAAAGGCGACCCCAAATAGAATTAACCCAGTCATTGCTACACCTCCCGCCATCGGAGATAGGTTTTTCTCAACTCCCCGGCCGATTGGATGTAGAGGAGGATAAAGGCAACTACTATTGTAGATTTAATAATCCACCGACAACAGAGTCCCCCCGGGTCCCCGGACCGCTCATTTTGGAGGTAACTGTCGGCAACAAATGGGAGGGTTTGGGTTACCACTAAAATTGCCAATGGGATTGCAAAAAGGAGAATGCCGGCGAAATTTATCCCCAACTGCACCTTTTTGGGGAACCGGCTGTAGAGGATATCCACCCGGACATGTTTATCGTGGGCCATTGTGTACCCAATTCCAAATAGAAATGTAACCCCATAGAGATGCCACTCCAACTCTTGAAGACCGATACTCCCCCCGTTGAAGAGTTTCCGGGCCACCACTTCGTAGAAGACCAATACTGCTAAAACCCCCAATGTCCCCACCGACAGAAACATAAAAAAAGTGCTGAGCCGGTCGGCCCAGTACTCTATTCTTGGAAGAAGGGATAGGAGAAGGGCCCCTCCCATTCCCCCGGCCAACAGCAGGTAGATATGGGTATTGAACCAATCCGATTGAAAAAATTCTAGAACCCCCATTGGAGAACCCTTTTCAAATTGGAACTTAACTTTTTGGAAACCCAACTTTTAATTTTAGCGGGATTTAATGAAGAGGGGGTATAACTATCCTATTCCCTTCCAACTGGACCCCTATTTGGAGTGTGTTAAAATTGATTAAATTATTGGATGAAACAGAGAAAGGGCAGAAATGTTGGGCAAAGCCTTTTACTACACCGCTTATACGTTAAAAGATTATAAAAAGATTTTAATTTTAACATTGATTACATATTTAGGAACCCTCTCCCTCTTTATCCCAGACCTTTTTTTAATTGTATTTCCACTGGGGACGATTTTACTCTTTTCTGCCAGTTCCTTTTTCGTCTACATCAGTCGCCGGACCACCACGCTAGAGAGTTATCTCTACAATTTAAAACGGCAAACCCTATTGACAACCCTTCTCCAGTGTATCCCCACTGGGACTGCGTTGGTGGCTGGGATAATGAGTGTTGGGGGGGTGGGGTTAATAATGGGGTTAACAATCGTAAAGGAGCAGTATCATAGCTATTTAGAGCGGGAGCTTCTCTTCTGGATTGCCCATCGGCCTGCTATTTTTACAGTGGGGGTAGTGTTATTAATTTTTTATACATTTATGGTTAGTTACAACTTTTTGGGGAAATTGGGGAATATTTTGGAGAACACCTCCTTTTCCGGGAAACTGTTCCTCTTCCTCTCAATTTTTTGGGATTTAAAATATTTCCTCCACGCCCTCCATTTAAATTACTTTGCAATCTATTTCCGGTGGGCATTTATCACTTTCACCCTCTTCTACTTCCTCTCTCTCCTCTTTTTTCAACTCCTATTTCAAAAATTTTCCACCTCTATCTCCCTCCTACTCCTCTTTCTGGGGGATTTTATTCTGGTTTTTATTACAATTTTCACATTTTTTAGTGGCTATTTTGCCCTCCGAGCCCTCTCCCAATTTGAAGAGGAGGAGTACTTTTAACCCTTTTCCCAATTTCCTCCTCCTATCCCTTTTCCACCTATTGTAAAATTTGAAAAAGGAGAAGGAGTTTTCAATGGAGGTCTCTCTACTACTGAAGTACTGGAAAGGGGTTTTAAAGGATAGAAAATTCCACTATCTCTTGATAATTGGAGGGGTACTGGGGGGTATCAGCGGGGCAACTGGTTCTCTTTTCCCCCTCCTGTTGGGGGGATTAATTGGAAAAGGGTATGGGGTATTGGTGGTCTCTTTGGTATGGTACGCCCAACGGGGGGAGGTGGATTTTGAAAAGAAACTCTCTTCTATTCCTCCAGTAGCATTGAAAAATCCAAAAATTTGGGAGGTGGCACTGGGGGTTGTA
>JBDONQ010000215.1:0-4294 GCA_039831255.1 Campylobacterales bacterium | reverse complement strand
TCCGTTGGAAAATGGAAATCTCCCTCTTCGGGTCATATTTAAAAGTTTCGGCAGTTATCTCCAGATAGGCCCCAACCCCCACTACCGGCAGTAGGAGAGCCCCTATTTTGAGGAGTTTTGACCCCATTACTCCACCTTTATTTTAAACTCCACCCCTTCCCCCTCAACCTTTCTATCGGCTGAGACCCGGAACCCCTTACCGGTTCCAACCCCCTCCGGGGAGGTGAAATTGAACTCCCCTCCTCTCAATAGTCGGGCTTTTGGGAGGTAGACCCCCTTCCGACTTTCCAACCGGTAGTGGGAGTTCCAGAGGGCAAATCTGTGCAACTCCACCTCCCGGCTAGTTCCATTTACCTCCTCAGCCCACCCCCAATTCCGCTGGAGGAGCTCCTCCACCTTTACTCCTCTTCCGACGAAATAGCGGTTCCGGTAGAGCTCCACCAATTGAAATCTCCCCTTTTTACTCAATTGGGGGGTGTAGAGCCAAAACTCCCCCCCCACAAACTCCACTTCCGGAATCTCTCCCCCTCCCCCCCCTTTCACCGGAGGGATAGGGTTGTAGAGGAGGGGAAAAAGGAGGGCCATCGGCAACAAAAGCCCTAGGAACCCTATTGCCAGAGGGCGAGAAACTCCTCCCACCGCCGTTGCTCTTTTATTAAAATCTCAATCATCTCCGCTACTGCCCCCTCCCCCCCCCGTCGCTTTAACCGGTAATGGGCCTGTTGGAGGATATAGGGGCTGGCATTGGCCGGGGCGAAGGTTCGACCGGCCAATTTAAAGAGGGGAAGGTCATTAAAATCATCCCCAATTACTGCCACTTCTTTCCAGCTGAGCCCCGACATCTCTACAATATCTTCCAATACAATCGCTTTATTCCGGACCCCTTGCCGGATAAAATCGACCCCCAACTCCTTTCCCCTCCGCTCCACTTGGCTGGAGACCTTCCCGGTGATAATTGCACTCAACCCCCCCAACTTTTTCCACGCCACCATCATCAACCCGTCGTGGACATTGAACCCCCGGAACTGATTCCCATGCTCGTCGTAGTAGATTGTCCCATTGGTCAATGTCCCATCCACATCTAAAACTATCAGTTTAATCATAAAACCCCCTTCGTCGATGGAACTCCAACCCCGGGCCGGGGGGCCAACCCCCGCCGAAGGGCTACCCCAAACCCTTTAAAAGCTGACTCCACAATATGGTGCCGATTCCGGCCCCGGAGGAGAACTAGGTGGAGGGCAATCCGGAAATTGAAAACTACCGATTTAAAAAATTCTTCCACCAATTCCATATCAAAATCCCGAATTGCCCCCTCCACTGGGAGTTGGTAGACCAGATAGGGTCTACCCCCAATATCCAAATCCACCTCCACTGCCGTCTCATCCAATGGGGCCACTACATTGGCAAATCGCTCAATATTCTGAACCGGATAGACCTGTTCCCGGAGGGCCTCCCCGAGGAGAATCCCGACATCTTCCACTGTGTGGTGGTAATCCACCTTTAAATCCCCTTTAGCCCGGAGGATTAAATCCACCCCGCTATGTTTTACAAAGGTCTCCAACATATGGTCAAAAAAACCGATACCGGTCTCTATCTTCCCTTCTCCCCTCCCGTAAATCCTCAACTTCACCTCTATCTCTGTCTCATTGGTCTTCCTAACGAGGTAACTCCACTCCCCACTACTCAATTGGAACTCCTTTTAAGTGCTCTCTCCTTCGGAACCGCTCCAACTCTTGCCAATTCCGGAACTCCACAATTACCAAATAATATTTCCCCCTTTTGATTAAGTAGCTATTATATCTTCTTTTCCGGAGGCGAGCTACCAAGCGCTCCCCATTTTTCCGGTACCGGTAAGCGGCAACCCGGTATTTTAAACCCTTCCCGTCACCCCGCTGAAGAATTCCCCTTTTCTCCCCTTTTTGGCCCCCTTTTCCAGTTTTGGAGGGGGCCTGTTTGGAGGAGGAGTTTTTCTCCCTTTTATGGGGGGCCCTATCTGGGGAAAGGGAAAGGTCCCCCTCCGGAGACCGATTAAATGGGTTCAATTTTTTAAAAAAGTGGATTAATTCTTTAAACCCCTGTTCCAATTTCCGCTTTAACTGCTCCCACAGGCTTTTCTGCTCCAACCGGGCGTAGAGCCGTTCCAATGAGGAGAGGCCGGCAAATCCAGTTGTAGTAACCCCTACCGGGGAGAGGATTGGGGAGACCTGTTTTGGAGGGAGATACCCAATTACCTGCAACTCAACTTTCCCAGTGCCGGCCCGGTCCAATCCCAACACCTTTGCAGCGGAATAGCTAAGGTCAATAATCCGGTTTGCAACAAAGGGACCCCTATCGTTTATCTTTACAACAATACTCTTCCGATTCTTTAAATTGGTAACCCGGATAATTGTCCCCAACGGGAGGGTTTTGTGGGCCGCGGTATAGCTAAACATATTGTATTTCTCCCCGCTGGCGGTCATCCTGGAGTGGAAATCGGGTCCATACCAGCTGGCAATCCCCTCTTCTCTCCACCCCAGCACCAGTTGCTGAAATGGGATGTAAACTTTTCCCCCTACAATGTATGGGGATTGGGATGGGGCATTTTTTGGAATCTTAATTACAGCTTTAATTGGAAACTTTTTAGAGGTGAAATCCACCTCCCGATGGCTACACCCCCCAACCCAGAGGAGGGTTAGCAGGAGGGAAAAAATTGCAAAAAGTCGCGGGGCCACCGGTTACCCCCGTTGGGGGATTACTAAAATTTGCCCTTCCCGGACTATTTCCCGGCGAAGGTTGTTGAACTCTTTCAAAACTTTTGGGGAAACATGGAATAGGTGGGCAATTTTGGAGAGGGAATCCCCCCGTTTAACCCGATACCGGAGGTATGCACTCTTCAATGGGATTACAATTGTCTGTCCCGGTCGGAGGTATCTAATCCGCCCATTTAAAGCTTGTAACTCCCGGAGGGAGACCCCAAATTTTTTAGCAATTCGATAGAGGGAGTCCCCTTTTTTAACAACATACCGCAAAATAGAAGGGACCTTCGTTGGAGAAAAATTCATCCGGAAATGGGCCAACTTCCGGTAAGGGAGATAGACATAATATTTGTAAGGGGGGAGAAATGGTCGCCGGAGTTGGGGATTCAACCGTCGGAGCTCCGAAACAGAGATACCGGCACTCTTCGCAATTGCAATTAAAGGGGTGCCGGGGGGAAGGTCTACCTTCACAAAAGAGGGGCTACTCCCGGGGTTCAAAAGGTAGGAGTGGTCGTAATCGATAAACCGGGGGTTGTTGAAGAGGAGATTTAACGCTAAAACCCGTCGGAGGTAGTTTCGGGTCTCCTTTGGAATGTATTGGCGGTCCAAATGGGGTTGAATTCTCATTAAATCGGCTACCGAGAGGGGGACTTCCTTCAGCTCTTTAAAGAGGGCGTAGAGCTTAGAAAAACCCCGCTGGGGGTTCCGTTGATATCTCTTTATAATATGACGATATTTTACAATTTGGGGATTCTTAGCCCCCAACTCTTGGGCCAATTTATCCACTTTTGCCCGAACTACCCCCTCAATTACCCGCCCCTCCCCAGCGTTGTAGGCCATAATTACCAAATACCACTTTCCCAATAGCCGATGGAGGTAGGAGAGGTATTTTAACGCCACCTGTGTAGACTTTACCGGGTCTTTCCGCTCATCAATATACCCATCTATCCGGAGGCCAAAATTACGGGCTGTGGACCTGATAAATTGCCAAACCCCTTTTGCCCCTTTCCGGGATTGCTCATTGGCCTTTAAAAGGCTTTCAGCTACCGCCAAATAGAAAAGGCTCTTTGGCAACTCCCGCTGGGTAATCTCCCGCCGGATAATTGAAATCATATCCCGCTCTTCCGCCAGTTTCCGGAGGAGAATTTTTTTTCTATTGTAGAGATATCGGTCGTAAATTTTCCGGAGTTTCCGATCTTTTAAAAAGGAGTAATTGATGTCCAATCGATTAATCGTCTCCAGATTCGGGGTTGTGAAAAGGGAGGCGAAAGCCAATTTCCCCGCGATGATAACTCCAAAAATCCCTTTAATTGCCCTTTTTACCATTGAAAAATCCTTTTGCAGTTTTCGGTTGTAGTGGTCTCCACCTCAGCTGGGGAGACCCCCCAGAGCTGGGCCACTCGGTCCCGGATATAGGTTAAATAGGCCGGTTCATTCCGCTTTCCCCGGTGGGGATGGGGGGTTAAGTAGGGAGAGTCGGTCTCCAGCACCACCCGGTCCCGGGGGATTTTGGGAAAGGCCTCCACCAGTTTCCGGGCATTTTTAAATGTAATTACCCC
>JBDONQ010000281.1:0-4300 GCA_039831255.1 Campylobacterales bacterium | reverse complement strand
GCCCCGGCATGTCCCATTCGCTTCCCTTTTGGAGCGGTTTGCCCGGCAATAAATGCAATTACCGGTTTTGATATCTCCCGTTTAATCAGCTCTGCCGCTTGAATCTCCAAATCTCCCCCAATCTCCCCAATCATTACGATAGCTTCAGTTTCCGGGTCCGCTTCAAACATCGGCAGTAGCTCTTTATAGCTCAACCCGATAATTGGGTCTCCCCCAATCCCAACTGCAGTGGTAATTCCAAGCCCCTCTTTTACAACCTGATTAGCCGCTTCATAGGTCAGAGTCCCCGATTTGGAGATGAGCCCCACATTCCCTTTTTTGAAGATATGTCCTGGCATAATCCCAATTTTGCACTCTTCGGCGGTGATAATTCCGGGACAGTTGGGCCCGATAGTTTTCATCCCTTTTTTAACTGCATAGTGTTTTGCTTCCATCATATCCCGGACTGGGGCTCCTTCGGTAATAATTACCGCCAATTCAATTCCAGCGTCGGCTGCCTCCATTACTGCGTCGGCTACAAAGGCGGGGGGGACAAAAATTAAAGAGACAGTCGCTCCAGTCTCTTTTACTGCCTCTTCCACAGTGTTAAAAACCGGCCGTCCCAAATGGACCATTCCCCCTTTATTTGGGGTTACCCCTCCGACAATTTGGGTTCCATACTCGATACATTGTTGAGAGTGGAAAGTCCCCTCTTTTCCGGTAAACCCTTGAACAATCACTTTTGTATCTTTATTGACCAAAATACTCATCTCAACCCCTTTTTCAATTTTTTCCCTTCCCCTCCCCGCTTCAACTCAATTTTTTTCTCCCCATCCTTCCTATTAAATTAAATTTTTACAGTTCCCCTTTTGCCGTCTTAACCGCTTTCCGGGCTCCATCTTTTAAATCAGTGGCTGGGATAATATTTTTAATATTGGCTTTTCTCAAAATTTCTGCCGCCTCTTCCGCATTGGTCCCATCCAACCGAACCACCACCGGCACATTTACTTCCACCTCTTTTGTCGCCTGCAAAATTCCATTGGCAATCCGGTCACACCGGACAATCCCTCCGAAAATGTTCACAAAAATGGATTTAACATTGGGGTCACTGAGGATAATTTCAAACCCTTTTGCAACAGTGTCGGCACTGGCCCCTCCTCCAACATCCAAAAAGTTGGCCGGCTCTCCCCCTTCCAATTTAATAATATCCATTGTAGCCATTGCCAATCCGGCTCCATTGACCATACACCCGACATTTCCGTCCAATTTAATATAGCTCAACCCATACTTTTTCGCCTCAATTTCGGTTGGCTCTTCCTCATCCAGATCCCGCATTTCGGCAATATCTGGGTGCCGGTAGAGGGCGTTGTCGTCGAAACCCATTTTGGCATCCAACGCCAAAAATCTCCCATCCCCGGTTTTAATCAACGGGTTAATCTCAATCAACTCCGCATCATTCTCCATATAGACCCGGTACAATGCGGAAGCAAATTTAATAAACTCCCGTTGTTCCTCTTTACTCAATCCCAACCCAAAGGCCAGCTTCCGGGCGTGGAACGGTTTAAACCCGATTGTCGGGTCAATCGCCACTTTAATAATCTTTTCCGGGGTTTTGGCGGCCACCTCTTCAATTTCCATCCCCCCTTCGGTGGAAGCCATCATTACCGGCATCTCCAACGCCCGGTCCAGAACCATTCCTAGATAGAACTCTTTTTGAATATCGGCCCCCTCTTCGATATAAACCTTTTTAACAATTTTCCCCTCCGGCCCGGTTTGATGGGTCACCAACCGCATTCCCAACATCTCAGCGGCAATTTTCTCCACCTCATCCAGAGACCGGGCTAATTTAACCCCACCAGCTTTCCCCCGTCCACCGGCGTGGATTTGGGCCTTTACTACCCACAAATCTCCCCCCAACTCTTCAGCCACCCGCCGGGCCTCTTTTGCAGTAAACGCCACTCCCCCCCTCGGGGTTGGGACCCCATATTTCCGAAAAATCTCTTTCGCTTGATACTCATGGATATTCATTTCTACTCCTTTAAAATAGTGATTCTCTGGAGGGCCTGACCGGACTTCCCGACCCCCCTATCAAAACCCCCGATTTGGGGTATCGATTAATTATACCCTCCAATAACCGGGATTTACTCCCCTTTCCCCTCCCACTCTTTCCGACCTATCTCGTAAAGGTCATTTCCGTAACAGTCGTTTACAACTACAACTGGAAACTCCTCCACTTCCAACCGCCGGACCGCCTCAGGCCCCAACTCTGGATAGGCAATCACTTCAGCCTTTTTAATCCGTTGGGAGAGAAGAGCACCGGCACCCCCCACCGCTCCAAAATAGACCGCTTTGTACTTTTTACACGCCCCAATTACCTCTTTATTCCGCTTCCCTTTCCCAATCATCCCCTTTTGGCCATGTTTAATTAGGATAGGGGCGTATTTATCCATCCGGTAGGAGGTAGTTGGGCCGGCACTTCCAATTGGCTCCCCCGGTTTGGGAGGGGTTGGCCCCACATAGTAGATAACTGCCCCTTCCAATGGAAATGGCAACGGCTCTCCTTTTTCAATTAACTCCACCAGCCGTTTATGAGCCGCATCCCGGGCGGTGTAGATTGTCCCGGTTAAGTAGACAATATCCCCCGCCTTTAACTGCTCCACATCGGCATCGGTCAACGGGGTTTTTAAATGGTATTCAGCCATTGTCCCACTCCTTAAATTACGATATGGCTATGCCGGGAGCTGTGGCACTGGATATTGACCGCCACCGGCAATGAGGCGATATGGCACATCCGCCCTTCAAATGTCTCAATATGGACCGCCAATACAGTTTGGGTTCCCCCCATCCCCATTGCTCCAATCCCCAATTGATTCAACTCCCGTTTTAACTCCTCCTCAAACTCCGCGATCTCCGGGTCTGGGTTTGGGGTTCCGATACTCCGGAATAGGGCGTGTTTACTCATTACCGCCGCGACATCGAAACTCCCCCCAATTCCAACCCCCACTACCAACGGAGGACAGGGGTTTGGACCAGCGTCGCTGACCACCTTTTTTACAAACTCTTTAATCCCCTCTTTCCCTTGGGCTGGGGCTAAAACGGTGGCCCGGCTCACATTTTCACTCCCCCCCCCTTTTGCGGCAAACTCAATCTCAATTTTATCCCCTTCTACCAAATCGAAATAGATAATCGGGGGAAGGTTGTATCCGATTTTATCCTTTAAATTGGCCCGGGTGAAGCAGTCGCAAGTGGAGGCCCGGAGGTACCCTTCTCTATACCCCTTTTCAGTCCCCTCATACAACGCCTGTTTTAGGGTCCCCCCCTCTACCCGGACCTGATCCCCCACTTTTACAAAGAAAATTGCCAATCCGGTATCTTGGCAGAGGGGTTTCCAACTCTCCTCGGCCAATTTTGCATTTTCCAACAACTGTTTTAAAACCGCCCGGCTAACTTCACTCTTCTCCTTTTGATACGCCTCCTCCAACGCCTTTTTCATATCTGGGGCCAAATGGGTGGTGGAGTAGATAATCATATCCCGGACCGCTTTTACAATATCTTGATACTTTACAACTCTCATTTCCACCCCTTAACTGAAAAATTTTTCATCGATTAACTGGATCATCTCTTTCACCGACTCGATACTCCGCCGGAATAGCTCCTTCTCGCAGTAGTCTAGAGTTACTTCAATAATCTTCTCAGCTCCGTTCCGGCCCAACATCACCGGAACCCCATTTACAACATGGTGGTACCCATACTCCCCATCTAGATAGGTGGCGCAGGGGAAAATCTGTTTTGAATCCTTTAAAATCGCCTCCACCATAATCGCCGTCGATTTCCCGGGGGCAAAATAGGCGCTTCCGGTCTTCAGATAACCGACAATCTCCGCCCCCGCCTTTTTGGTCCGCTCCACAACTTCGTCAATCTCTCTCTGGGTCAACAGGTCGCTCAATGGAACTCCGGCAACGGTGGAGTAGCGGGGAAGGGGAACCATAAAATCTCCATGCCCCCCAATTACCGACGCCCGGATTTGGCCAGCCCCATACCCCAACTTCTCATAAATAAAGTATGCCATTCGGGCTGAATCCAAAATCCCAGCCATTCCAATTACCCGTTCCCGATTGAATCCACTGGCCCGGAAGGCGGTATAGGTCATTGCATCCAGAGGATTGGTAACTACAACCAGAATTGAATCGGGGGCTACTTTTTTAACTTTTTCGGTGACTTCGATAATTATCTCGGCGTTTTTAAAAAGGAGGTCCTCCCGACTCATCCCCGGTTTCCGGGGGAATCCGGCGGTAATTACCACCACTTTACTTTCGACCAC
>JBDONQ010000201.1:0-4322 GCA_039831255.1 Campylobacterales bacterium | reverse complement strand
AGAGGGAAATTTTTCTGCTTTGTAGAATCCCTCCTACGGTCTCTCCACAGGTTTTCCAATCTCCAATATAACAAGCTGTTTTCTCCCCAAGCCATCCTTCTTCCAACTAATAATTAATAATTAATTAAACGAATTTTCACCCTTCAATTCAACTGCCCGTAAAAATTAAACCCTTCCCCCTTTCCCCTTCCCACCGAAGAGAATTGAAGGGGTCACTCCCGAGACCACCGGGCTAATTGTCTCCGAAGGAGCTCCAACTCCTGTTTAAACTCCCCTTTCTCCTCAATTGGGAACCGGAGGAGCTGAAAGAGCATCTGTTGCCGTAACTCCTCTAACAACTTTACAAACTCTTTCAACTCTTCCCCAGTCAACTGCCCCTCCACTTTTCTAAAACTGGCCACCGCCTCTTTTAACGCCCCTAAGTAGCTGTTCAATTGGACCAATTGGGTAGTTGTAACCCCTCTCTGGTCCAATTTTTTTAGAAGTTCCCCCCACAGTTTCCCCAACTCCTCCAACTGGTGCTGGACCACCCACTCCCGAACCGGGGACTCCAATAATCCTCTATACTCTTCCAATAACCGCTGGAGATGGGGGTTTTGAAAGGGGATCTCTTTTTCGCCTTCCCTCCTCTCCTCCGATTGAAGACTTTCCCCTTCCCCTATTTCCTCCCCTTCCCCTCCCTTTCCATTCTCCCCCCGTTGGGTCTCCTCCGGGGAGTGGCCCCCCTCTACCCCTTTTCCCTTCTCCGCTACTTCTACCTCTTCCCTTTCTCCCCACCCCACCCTTCCACCAGTGAAGAAGAAGATACCCCCCAATAGCAATCCCCCCACCAGTGCAGCCTGTCCAGAGTGGGAGAAGGGAAGTAGTAAAATTGGAAAAATTAAAAATCCCCACCACCTTCCGGCCCCTCCCCGTTGGAGGAGGAGTAGAATAACCCCCACTGTCAATAAAAAGAGAGCCAGTTCACCCACTGCACACCTCCCGAGAATTTTCCTTTCCCCCTTTCTACACCCCCCTCCTTTTTGAAACAGTTAAAACCCCAAAATTCATCCCTCCTCCTCCTCCAAAAAACCGGCGATTCCCCTTTCCAGTAATTTTAATAGAGTTGTCCCGTAACTCCCCTTAGGCAGAATAAAACTGAACTCATACTGGGCGTAATCTTTTAAATATCTCCTCTCCAAAATTTCCGGGAAAATCCATCCCATTCTCCGGTCCCCGTCCACCGGCAATTCCGGGGCAAAGGGGCTCTCCACCTCCTCCGCAAACCCCTCCGGCCTCTTCATTTTCCGCCCTGCCAATGGACCGGTAACAGTTATCTCTTTTTTTAAAAACCGCTGAAACTCCTCTTCCCCCTCCAATAGGAAATATTTCCCAATCGGGTAGTGGACCATTAAATCCCGGGGCAGTAGCTTAAACGGGTGGGACTGCCGTTTTAGAAAAGAGATTAACTCTGGGGAGTACCCCAATTGTTTTAACTCCTGTTCAGACAATTCGGCCAAATTGGAAATTTTAATACGCTCTATTAACCATCGGTTGAAAAGTTTGGATTGGTAGGCATTTATTAAAAATTTCCGGAGTCGCCGGTCCCGGACCATCTTCTCCCCTTTCAAAATCGCCTCCCCCTCTTTCCAGTTATCCCCAAATTTTCCAAACCGCTGGGGTCCAAAAAAGTTGGGCATTCCATATTTTTTAATCTCTTTCAATAGGGCTGAAATCTTCTTCGCTTCCCCCGGGAGAACTTTTTTAAGTCTAATAAAAAACCGGTTCCCTTTTAAATGGCCTATTTTTAACTTATTCCGATGGAGGTCCTCCTCCACAATTTTAATTTGGGGGTGGGAGAATTTCCGGACCTGCTCCCGAAAATCCCGGGGGATTGAGACCCACTGGAGGGTCATCCCCTCTTTATCCTTCAATCCGGCGTACCCGATATCCCTCAATTTAACTCCCACCCCCGCTGAGATGGCCTTCAACATCTCTGGGGTTGAGAGCCCTTTTTTCCTAACTTTTAACATTAACCACTGGCCGGTATGGTCAAAAGGGTAGAGGGGAATCTCCTCAACGACAAAATTTTCACTATTTTTATTAAATCGGAAATTAATCCCGTTGTGGTAATATAACATTCCCTCCTCCTTTCCTATAAATCTCCCGGATAGTGTAGGGCCGTTTCTGCTGACTCTCATAGTAGATTCGGACCAACATCTCCGCTAAAAACCCGGTTGTAATCAATTGAATTCCCCCAATTATCAACACTACCCCCAATGTTAAGAGGGGTCTCCCCCCAATTGAGTAGCCCAGTAGTTTTAAAATTAAGAGATAAAACCCGATTCCCGCCCCGGCTATAAACATTAAAAAGCCCAATGTTCCGAAGAAATGCATCGGTTTTTGGCCAAACCGCTGGACAAAGACCAAATACATTAAATCGCTAATCACTTTAAAAATCCGGTTAAACCCATATTTAGATCTCCCGGAGACCCGGGGTCGGTGATTTACAACAATTTCTGTAATTTTAGCCCCATCGAGATTCGATAAAATCGGGATAAACCGATGGAGCTCCCCGTAAAGCCCCAAACTCTGGGCCACTTCCCGGCGGAACCCCTTCAATGTGCACCCGTAATCGGAGACTTTTACCCCGGTGGCCCATTGGATAATCCGGTTTGCAACCCTGCTCAAAAATTTTCGGAGCGGTTCATCCTGCCGTTCTTTCCTAACCCCGGCCACCATATCGAACCCCTCTTTCAATTTTTCCACTATTTTTGGAATATCGGCCGGGTCATTTTGGAGGTCCCCATCGATAGTTACAATTATCTCCCCCCGGGCGAACCGAATCCCCGCTTCCAACGCTGAGCTTTGACCATAGTTCCGATTTAGGACCAATAGGGTAGTTTTATCATCCATTAACTCTTTTATCACTTCCCGAGTCCGGTCGGTACTCCCATCATCTACAAAAATTATCTCGTACTGGAACCCTTTTAAACTCTCCCTCAACTCTTCCATTAACCGGGGAATATTCCCCTCCTCATTCATCACTGGAATCACCACCGACAACTCCATACTACCCCTTTTGCTACTATTTTTAACTCCAATAAGTATATCCAAAGGGGAGGTGATGTTTACTGGATTAATCCGGGAGGTTGGGAGGATTCTCTCCTTTCAGAGGGAGTTTTTAAAGATTGAAAGTCGGCTTACCCCAAAAATAGGGGATAGCATTGCTGTAAATGGGGCCTGTTTAACCGCTGTAGAGGTGGGGAATGGGTGGTTTAAAGTGGAGCTCTCTGCAGAAACCCGCCGGCGGATTGCAATTGAAAATTTTAAAATGGGGGCCCGGGTCCATTTGGAACCGGCTTTAAAAATGGGGGAAACATTGGATGGTCATCTGGTCCAAGGGCATATCGATGGAATTGGGGTTGTCCGGGAAATTGCCCCAGCCCGGGAGGGGGGGTATCGGCTTACAATTGAACCCCCCAAAAATCTCCTCCCCCTCCTCCCCCCGAAAGGGAGTGTGGCAGTGGATGGGGTCTCCCTCACAATTGCCACAGTAGGGGAGCGGGAGTTTGAAGTGGCAGTAATTCCACTTACTTTTAAAACTACTCTAATTGGAGAATATCGACCGGGCCGGCGGGTCAATATTGAAACAGACCTACTGGCCCGGTATATCGCCCACTATTTAGAGAGGAGGGGAGAGTTTTCCAGCCGGGGAAGGGGGAGCCCCCAGTTGGAGAGGAGAGGGGTTGAAGAGATTGGGGCCCTCTACTGGTGGTAAGAAAGGGATAGAATGGCGAAAATAAAACTGGAATCGATAGAGCTACTGAAGGCGCAGATTGACATTGTAGAGGTGGTAAGCCACTACCTTCAGCTGAAGCGGGTCGGGGCCAATTTTGTGGCATTGTGTCCATTTCACCCGGAAAAGACCCCCTCTTTTTACGTTAGCCCAAAACTCCAGAGATACCACTGTTTTGGGTGCGGAGCCAGTGGGGATGCGATTAAATTTGTAATGGAGTTTGAGAAAGTTACATTCCCGGAAGCGGTGGAGAAACTGGCCACCCTTTACAATTTTTCGTTGGCTTATGAAGAGAGAGGGAGCGATGGAGTCTCCCTTCAACTTTTGGACCGGGTTGCCAACTACTACTCCTCCCTGCTGAGACCGGGGACCCCCGGTTGGGAGTATCTCCGGAACCGGGGAGTTTCGGAGGAGTCGATTGAGAAATTCCAATTGGGTTTTGCCCCTTCCCGGGAAGAGCAGTTAAAATTTTTCCGGGAAGCCGGTTTAAATTTCGAGCAGTTAACCCGGTTGGGGGTGCTGGTGAAGGGGGAGAAAGGGGAGT
>JBDONQ010000055.1:0-4334 GCA_039831255.1 Campylobacterales bacterium | reverse complement strand
CAATCCCTCCAAGCTAGAGGGGTCCTCCGGGATTTAATCCGGATTTTTGGGATTAATTACAGTGAGGGGGACAAGTTTGTAAAACTGGTCCCAGAGGGGCCGAAAGTGAAGCTCTCCAAAGTGTTAAAAGAGGAACCCAAAATTCAGCAGAAGATAGAGGAGGCCCCCCTCTACAACCGGTTAATGAAATTTGCACTGGCATTGGAGGGAATCTACCGAGGAACTGGAACCCACGCAGCTGGGGTTGTAATTAGCGATACCCCCCTCTGGGAGAAAAGCCCCCTCTATAAACTCTCCCCCTCTGAAGAGATGGCGGCAACCCAATACTCTTTAAACTATTTAGAGCCGGTAAACTTGATAAAATTTGACTTTTTGGGGCTAAAGAACTTGACAATTATCCAAAAAGCGGTCGATTTTATCCGGGAACGGGAGGGGGTTGAGGTGGACTTGGAAAATCTGGATTTGGAGGACCCGAAAGTTTACCAGTTGATTAGAAGTGGAAAAACATTGGGGCTTTTCCAAATTGAGTCGGAGGGGATGCGTCGACTGGCCCAACGGCTAAAACCGACCAACTTTAACGATATTATTGCAATGTTGGCCCTCTACCGGCCCGGTCCGATGGAAACGGGGATGTTGGATGACTACATCAATCGGAAACACCGCCGGGAGCCGGTCTCCTACTTCTTCCCAGAGTTTGAGAAGCCGTTAAAACCGATTTTAGAACCCACTTACGGGGTGATTGTCTATCAAGAGCAGGTAATGCAAATTGTCCAGGAGATTGCCGGATTTACACTGGGGGAGGCGGACATAATCCGCCGGGCGATGGGGAAAAAGAATAAGGAACTGATGAAAAAGTATAAAGAAGAGTTTGTCACCAGAGCAGCGGAGCGGGGGTACAACCCGTTAAATGCGGAGGCCCTTTTTGACAAAATAGAGAAATTTGCCGGGTACGGGTTCAATAAATCCCACTCCGCCGCCTACGCAATGGTGACATTCCAGACCGCTTATTTAAAAGCTTACTACCCCACCCACTTCTTCTCCGCTCTCCTAACTTACGAAGCGGACAATACCGATAAAATTGCCACCTATTTAGAGGAGGCCCGGTCGTTGGGGATTGAGATTTTACCCCCAGATGTGAACCGGTCCAAAGGGGAATTCCAACCAGCTGGAAATGGGCAGATTCTATTTGGATTAAATGGATTAAAAGGGGTTGGGGAGAAGGCAATTGATTCGATTTTAAAAAATCAGCCGTTCCGGGATTTAAAAGAGTTTCTCCTTAAAATAGATTCCCGGGTTAACCGGAAAGTGTTGGAAGTGTTGATAAAAGGGGGGGCATTGGACTCCTTTGGATACAGCCGTCGGACCCTTTTCGAAAATTTGGAGAAGTTACTGGAGTATAAACGGCGGGTGGAGGAGCAACAACAGACTCTAGCCAGCGGAGACTCCCTCTTCTCAATTGTGGGGGAGGAGAAGGGGGCTCCCGAACCTCCACTGAAGTTGGAAAATTTGCCGGAGTGGGACCCCAAAACCCGGTTGGAGCGGGAGTTTGAAGCACTGGGTTTCTATCTCTCGGCCCACCCATTGGACCCGTACCGGGAGCAGTTGGAGCAGATTCATTACCACACCTCAGCAGAGCGGGAGGAGTTAATCGATAAAGAGGGGCTCTTCGTTGGGAAAGTGGTCCAGTTGAAAGTGAAGAGGAGTAAAAATGGCCGTCGGTATGGGATTGTTACACTGGCCGATTTCCACGGAAAATTGGAGATTTTTCTGTTTGGGGAAGAGCTGGAGCAACTGGAGCGGATTGGGACCGGGGAACCAATTGGAATCCGGGCAAAGGTCGAAAAAGAGGAGGAGAGATGGCGAATTACCGGTCGAAAAATTTTTAGATTAGAGGAGATTGGGGAGGAGCTCTTTCCTAAAAGGCCCAAATATTTGGAATTTCGATACCGGTTGGGGGAGAGATATTCCCAACAACTCTCCCAAATTTATCTCTTTTTAAGCCGGTTGGAGCCCGGGGAGCACCGGGTAAAACTGATTTTTGAACTGCCGTCGGGGGAGGTATTGGAGGTGTTGACCGATCTCTGGAAAAGCCCCCCCTCCCAGCAGGAGGAGTTGGCCCGGTTAATTAGTTAACTTCGGAACAGGAAGTGGGGAAATGGGTGAAATTTCCGGGGGAAAGAGAAAATATTCCTCCGATTTTGAAGAGAAGGTCCAATTCCTTTTTTCCCCTTTAAAAATTCTTCCGGAATAATTGGGAAAGGAATGGGGAAATTTGAGGGGGGCTTCCCAATTGAAAATTCCAACGGTCAGGTCCGGAATTTTCCTCTTGTGAACTACCCTAAATAAATCGGAGATTACTGTCTAGGTTTCCTCCTTCACAGACCCTCTCATCAGAGCATCCCCACAGGCTCAAATTATTGTCTCATAAAGTGGTTGCTACCCCAATACCAAATCCATCTCCCTCTACACTCTATTCTAGAAGGAGAATTTTTTGGAGATTTAGTTAAATGGGAATTGGTCAGAGATTGGGGGAGGGGTGGGGTTTTCCTCTGAAAACTTCCTATCCCGGCAAATAGGATTTAAACTTTGTAAAAGAAGGGGAAGGGAAAGGGGAGGGGTTAGTAGAGGCCCAATTTCCCATCCCGACGCCGATAGAGAACCCGTTTCTCCCCTTTTTTATCCCGGAAGACAAAGAAGTAGAGGCCACTTTTTTTAAATTGTTCCACCGCCTCCTCAATTGAAAGGGGCTTTTCAAAATCCAACGGCATCTCCACAATCTCCTCTTCTCCCTCTATTGGGGCTTCAATTAAGAGGGGAATCTCCTCCCGATTTCCCCGATATGTGGTAATTTTGTCATGGTATCGCCGGAGGAGTTTTTCCAACTTATCCTTTGCCCGATCCACTGCGGAGTAGAAATCTTTATCAGTGTATTGGACTACCACAGTCCCCTTTTCTGGGATATGGAGGATTAATTCCACATTGTAAAAATCTCTCTTATCCTTTGTGAGAATCACTTGACAGCTGTCAATCCCTAAATTGTACTTCTCCGCTTCTCCAATCAATTTTGAGACATAATCTTTAATTGGGTCTGTTAATTGAAAATGGCGGGCAGTAATTGCTACAACCATTCCTACTCCTTTCTCAGTACTCCTTCCCCGCCCCTATTATACACCACCTAGGAGGGAGATGTAGAGTTTCTCCAATTGGCCGACAATTTTCCGGGGGTTAAACCGGAAGAGAATCAAATCGGCCAACTCTCGCCACTGAACCGGGGGGAGTTGGGCTCCCCGCTGGAGTTGTTCCAAAATCTTCGGCGGTGAGGGGTGGGGGGAGATAAAAAAGGGGTACTCCTCCCCCACCACCTCTGGGATTCCCCCAACTTCAGAGACAATTGGCCGGGTTCCCAAATAGAGAGCTTCCAAAATAACTAGCGAAAAGGCCTCCCGCCGGCTGGGGAGAAGGAGAAAATCCACCTCTGATAAGAGTTGATAAAACTCCTCCCGGCTTAAGTGGCCGTAAATTGAGATATTGGGGGAGGTGAAAAAAAACTCCGGCAATCGCCCCTTCACCTTTCCAGTTAGATGGAATCGATATCCAATTCTTCGCTCCTCCAGATATTTTAGGAATGGGGGAATAATGTCAAACCCTTTCAACTGATCATCCCCAAATGGGAATAGTAATTGGTACTTTCCCTCAATTGGCCGAAAATTGACCCGGGGAAATTGGAGGAGGTCGTAGGGGAGGGGGTTTGGAATTGAGAGGACCAACTTTTCCCGTTCCCGGTCGATTTGCCCCTTCAACACCTCAGCTAAAAATTGGCTAACTCCAATAAATCTAACCGCATTTCTTGGAAAAATTGGCTCTTTAAAAATCCGGTGATAGTGGCAGAGGAGGATTGGCCGGTATTTGAGTCGGCTGTAGAGGGGGTCCGCCAATTCGCACCGGTTGTGGAGATGTAAAATTTGGGGCTGGTACCGATTCAATAACTTTACTAGCCGGGAGTAGGTGAATTTCCCAGCCCGGAATAGTTTATTGAAAAGCCAATTTTTAAACCGATTCTCCGGGACCCCAAAGAGGTGGACCCCCTCCTCCACTCTCCTCTCCAACCGCCCCTCCCCCTTTACCCCAAATCCGTACCGCTCCCACCCTTTTAAATTGAACAGGAGTGTTTTAATCACTTTCTGGGCACTTCCATCGGGCTGGGAGACCAGATTGTAGTGAAAGTCAACCATTCCAACACTTTTTTTCCTCTCCATCCAGCTCTCCTTCCTTTTCCACTCCCGTTTAGAATTAGAGGAGTTCGCTCAACTCCACGATCTGCTCCGCTACCTGTA
>JBDONQ010000221.1:0-4373 GCA_039831255.1 Campylobacterales bacterium | reverse complement strand
CCAGATTGTAGTGAAAGTCAACCATTCCAACACTTTTTTTCCTCTCCATCCAGCTCTCCTTCCTTTTCCACTCCCGTTTAGAATTAGAGGAGTTCGCTCAACTCCACGATCTGCTCCGCTACCTGTAGTTTTGTTCCCTCTGGAATCTCCACCTCCCAATTGGGGGTGATAAATGTGACCCGGTTCCGGTCACTTCCAAAGTTGTATTGGCTCAAATAGTTAAGACAGATTCCATCCAGCCCTTTCTCTTTTAACGCCTTTATCGCCGCCTTTTTCCCCCTCTTTAAATCCATCTCCGCTTTAAACCCAATTTTTTTAAACGGGGTCCCTTTTAAGCTAGTCAGGACATCAATATTCCTCTTCAATTTCAGAACTAGCTCCTCCCCTATCTCCTCTTTTTTCAGTTTCCCGGGGGTGTACTCTGGCTTAAAATCCACAATTGCCGCAGCCATTACCAGATAGTCGGGGCGACTCTCCAAAATCTCCCGACGGTACTCTTCCCCCCGCTCCACCGGGATTAATCGAATCCCCCGGGGAAGGGTTGGATGGGGTTGGGAAGAGATTAATGTCACCTCAGCCCCAGCAGTATAGTAGGCCAACGCCAACGCCTCCCCCATTTTCCCACTGGAGTAGTTCCCAATAAACCGGACATCGTCAATCGGTTCCCGGCTTCCCCCCCCGGTGATTGTAACCCGTTTCCCTTCCCAAAACTTCCGCCGGCGGACTAGCCGTAGACCGGCCCAGTAAATCTCCTCCGGATCGGCCATTTTTCCAATTCCAATCTCCCCACAGGCCAACTCTCCAGAGGTGGGGGCTACCACTTCCAGCTCCTCCAAACTCTGCTGGGCAGTTGGGTGGAGAATCATATGGGTGTTGGCCGCTGGGGCAAAGAGGGTAGGGGCTTGGGTTGCCAGATAGACTTGAAGGGGGAGGGTATCCCCAATACCAGCCCGGGCCCGGTTTAAAGTGGTGACTGTAGCTGGGGAGATTATGTAGAGTTGGGCCCATCGGCTATAGCTAATGTGGTCCACCCCACTACTCCAACTCTCACTCCCCCGGTGGAGAACAGGGGTCCCAGTCAACCCTTCAAAGGTCAATGGGGAGATAAACCGGGTTGCCTCTTCACTCATTACAACCCTGACTTCATGGCCCCGGCGTTTAAAAAGTCTGACCAGTTCACAACTTTTATAAATTGCAATACTTCCTGTCACCCCAATTAAAACCCGCATTCCAACTCCTTCCCAAGTATAAAACTTATTATATAATCGGCCGAAATGGAGGGGGGACGATTTCCTTAAGTTTAGGTTAAAAAGGAGGAAAGATGGGTAAATTTCCCCCACCCCGGCTGGAGGAGTTGAGAATTCCAGAGAATCCCCTTCTCCGGGTTCGGAAAGAGTTGGAGCAGTTGGGAATAAAAGGGATTTTCCGGCGATTGGGGGTGGCTGAGGTTCCAAAACTGGAGGGGCCCCAATTCCCCTCCCTCTCCCGGGAGCTAATTTTAAAGGGATTGGAAGTATTGGAGAAGGGGGGAATGGTAGCGGTGGAGATTTTAGAATTGGAAGGAAAATTGGGGATTGGGGTGGGATGGTTGGAGAATCGGGGGGTAGTGGGGGGTTACTTGGTCGGAAATGGGGAAGAGCTAAAGGTGGGGGCCCCTCTCCTAACAAAGTCTCTATTGGGCCATTCAATGAAAGAGAAATGGAAACTGCTCAACCGCTATCTCCCAACCCCCCTCCAAACCCCAGTTGGAGATTTGGAGGTGTTGGGGTGGTTACTAAGCCCAGATCAGTCGAACAGTTTGGAATCTTTGGGAAATAGATTTTTACCGGGGAAAATCCCCCCTATTCCGAAAAAGATAACCCCAACTGAACTTCCAACCCTCCTCCGGGGCCGGGTGGAGGGGATTTTAAAACTGTTTCCCAAATTGAAAGCCCAATTGTGGTCAGAGGTTCTTCCCGATTGGGAGGGGGTTGAGCTTCCGTTGGTCCCCCTTCTATTTCAAATTGAGAGACGGGGAATTGGGGTAGACCCGGAAAAGTTGGAGGAGTTAAAGAGGGAGATTGGGAGGGAGTTGGAAGAGATTGAGGGGAAGATCTACCAATTGGCCGGGGAGAAAGTCAACTTAAACTCCCACAAACAGCTCCAGTATCTTCTCTTTGAAAGGTTGGGGCTCCCTCCAAAAAAGAGGACTAAAACCGGCTTCTCCACCGATGAATCGGTTTTAAAACAGTTAAAATCGACCCATCCGGTGATTCCCCTCCTCCTCCAGTATCGGAAACTGGTAAAACTGCTGAATACCTATATCGACCCCCTTCTCCACTACTTAAAAGAAACCCCGACCAATCGGATTTACACCACCTTTCTCCAAACTGGGACTGCCACCGGCCGGCTCTCCTCCCGGAACCCAAATCTCCAAAATATTCCAATCTCCGATCGATGGAATATCCGGGACGCTTTTGTCACTGAGAAACTCTTTTTAAGTCTAGACTACTCCCAAATTGAGCTCCGGTTACTGGCCCACTACTCAGAGGACCCCCACCTGTTGGAGGGGTTTCGCCGGGGGGCCGATATCCATATTGAGACAGCCCGGAAACTCTTCCCAGAGGCCCCGGAAAAGTACCGGGGGGTTGCCAAATCTATCAATTTTGGGCTAATTTACGGAATGGGGCCTAAAAAGTTGGCCGAAACAATTGGGGTCTCCCAAAAGGTGGCAAAGGAGTTTATTGAACGGTATTTCCAGACATTCCCAAAAGTGCGGGAGTTTATTAAAAAGGCCCACCGGGAGTTAAAAGAGCGGGAGTATGTGGAGACCCTTTTCCATCGCCGGCGGTTTTTCCCAATTTCCCAAGCCCGGGGGGCGTTATTGGCCAGCTATCTCCGGGAGGGGTTGAATACAATTTTCCAAGGAAGTGCCGCCGATTTAATTAAAAAAGCGATGGTCCAAATTCAGCAGGAATTTCCGGAAAATCGGCTTATCCTCCAAATCCACGACGAACTGCTATTTGAAGTGGAGAGGCCGGAGGAGGGGCTCCGATACCGGGAGATAATGGAGTCGGTGGTTCAATTGAAAGTGCCGTTGAAAGTGGAGATAAAAGTTGGAAAGAGGTGGGGCTCTCTGGAGAAATGGGCCCCAACTGAAATGGGGAGATAGAGGGGTAGTTGGCTATAATTTTTCGATTAAAAGCAGTGGAAGTTTGTAATTTCGTAAAAAGGGGCTGGAGATGCCGAAACGGGAGGATATTAATACTATTTTACTGATTGGGTCGGGACCAATTGTAATTGGGCAGGCTTGCGAATTCGATTACTCAGGGGTCCAAGCTACAAAGACCCTTAAATCGCTGGGGTATCGGGTTGTATTGGTCAACTCCAACCCAGCCACAATTATGACCGACCCGGAATTTGCCGATGCCACCTATATTGAACCAATTACCCCGGAGGTGATTGGAAAGATAATTGAACGGGAGAGGGTGGATGCAATTCTCCCGACAATGGGGGGGCAGACAGCCCTAAATGTGGCAATGGAGATGTATGAGAAGGGAATGCTGGAAGGGATAAAGTTCCTCGGAGCCAATCCGGAAGCGATTAAAAAAGGGGAGGATCGACAGGCCTTCCGGGAAGCGATGTTAAAAATTGGGATGGACCTTCCCAAATCCCGGTATGCCTATTCGTTGGAAGAGGCCCTCGAGGCGGTTCAACAGATTGGATTCCCAGTAATTATCCGGGCCAGCTACACCCTTGGGGGGTTGGGAAGTGGGGTCGCCTACAATATTGAAGAGTTTCAACAGCTGGCGAAACAGGGGTTGGAGGCCTCCCCAATTGGGGAGATTTTAATTGAAGAGTCGTTGCTGGGGTGGAAAGAGTATGAGATGGAGGTAATCCGGGATAAGAATGACAACTGCATAATTGTCTGTTCAATTGAGAATTTAGACCCAATGGGGGTCCACACTGGGGATAGTATTACCGTCGCCCCGGCGTTAACGTTGACCGATAAAGAGTATCAGCGGATGCGGGATGCCTCCTTTGCAATTCTCCGGGAGATTGGGGTCGATACCGGGGGGAGTAATGTTCAGTTTGCAGTTAACCCCCGGGATGGGCGGATGGTTGTAATTGAGATGAACCCCCGGGTCTCCCGCTCTTCAGCTTTGGCTAGTAAAGCTACTGGATATCCAATTGCAAAAGTGGCCACCCTGTTGGCGGTAGGGTTTACACTGGATGAGATTCAAAACGATATCACCGGAACTGCCGCCAGTTTTGAACCGGTTATCGACTACATTGTTACAAAAATCCCCCGATTCAACTTTGAAAAGTTTCCCAATGCCGATTGGACATTAACTACTTCAATGAAAAGTGTCGGGGAGGTGATGGCAATTGGC
>JBDONQ010000145.1:0-4409 GCA_039831255.1 Campylobacterales bacterium | reverse complement strand
CCCTCCGGTGGAGACTCTCTCTCGCTCTCCCGCCACCTCCGTGGCTTGCGGGTGAAATTATTCCAAATTCACAACCCCTTGTCAAGTCTTTAAACCACTCTCCTTCAAAAAATTTTCAAAAAAATTTAAACTTTTCGGAAATTGCGGGAAAAATTTAACAAAAAAATTTTTAAATTTCAATCGGGAATTGGGTGGGGAGGGTACCCAGGTTGGAAAAAAAGGTCCTCCATTAACTCCGATCTCAACTCCAACCCCACCGGCCTACCCCCCTTCACTTCCATTAAATATAGGTTTTTTAAAAACTTCTCCCGAAAACGTCTCCGGAGCTCTCCAACCTTCTCCCCTTTTTCGAGGACAACTACCGGATATTGGACCCATTTTAACCATTCCTCCCCTAACCCGGTCCCCAGCAGGAGGTTAAAAAGGGAACTGCTCCCCACCACTACCTCTATCTTTTGCCGGAATAGGAGCTTCCCCAACTGCTCTCCCCGCCCCCCTTTCCAGAGCCGGAGAAGGGTGGGAGAGGTGAATTTAATGGGGGAGAGAACCCCCTCCCCCATCCCCTCCTCTACTAAAAATCTCTTTCCCGGCCCCCAGACCCCGGAGAGCCACTCCCCTGCCCTCCTCTCAAAACTGGTCTCTTTCCATTTTTCCCCTACCCCCCTTCTCCATCCTATTTTAAAGAGCTCCCAAACCCTATTTCGCCACTTTTCCCCTTCCCATTGCACCCCCACCTCAGCGGGAACCGGCTTTCCAAATACAATTACCGGCCTCCGAAAACCCTCTACCCCCTCCAGGGCATAGGAGAATCTGGAGCCCCAAAGACCAACAATTGCGAAAGGGAGAATTTGGACCCCTCTTCCCAACGGGACCCCCATTTTCCACCCTTCCCGAAAAATGGAGAGCCCCCCATTTCGAGTTAAATGGCCCTCTGGAAAGAGGGCCACTGCCCCCCCTTTTTCCAATACTTCCCCCATCTTTTTCAATCCTTTTGCCGCTCCAAATCGGGAGATAGGGATTGCCCCCGACAGTTTTAATGGGCCCCGAAAGTACCATCGGCGCCAATAACTACTGTCCACAATAAATTGGAGGGGAAATGGCACTGCCAATTGTAAATAGAGCCAGTCTATTTTTGATTGATGATTTCCAATTAACAGAACGCCCCCCTTTTGGAGATGATATTTGGAAGGGGGATTTATTACAATTAATCCCAATCTATCTCTAGGAAAGGAGAGGGTTTTCAATATTAACTGTTTTAAATCCATTTTTCCCTCCAGAAAAGGGCTATCCCTGAGAAGAGGAGGGCACTCCCCCAAAAAAGAGGAGGGGAGGAGAGTCCAATTAGAGATGCCCCAATTCCAACACCCAAAGCCCCAACCATTGTTAAATACTGGAAGAAGTTACTCTTTGCCAAAACCCCTCCCAATTGAGGGGTTGGGGCCGAGAGTTGGAGGAGGGAGTTTAATGGGACCAAGTAGAGACCTCCCCCAACCCCGTAGAGGAGGGCCAGCCCCCCCAATAGATAGAGGTTCCCTGTGATTGGGATTGCTCCGAGGGAGAGGGCGATTAAAAGGGCTCCTACCGGAATCAATTTTCGCCAATAGGGGGTTTTCCCAGCTATTACTGCTCCCACCCCAATCCCTATACCGGTAAGGCCGATGATTAGTTGGGGTATAAAACTATTGGTAACCCCTAATCCTTTTAAATACTCTCCAAAAAGGGCTACCACCAATTGGGAAACCCCCCAAAAAAGGGAAATTGCTCCGATTAAAAGGTATTGGGTTTTGGAGAGGGGGAAAGAGAGGGTGTGGGAAGGGTGGATTGGGGCCCCCGGGGAAAGGGAGGGGGGTCCAATTTTGGCAATAGTGGAAAGTTGCCGGGCCAATTGCCATTCTAGAAAGAGAGTAAGAGTTACAATGCCCCCCACCGGGGCGACCGATTTTCCTATCATCTCAGCCCCCCCTTCTTGGACCAATAACTCAAAAAGAGCTGAATAGAGTAGGGTTCCCCCCAAAATTCCCCCAATTGTAACCCCTTGAACCCAACCATTTACCCCTGCAATACTCCGGTCTCCGAAGAGTTCCCGGATAACCCCATATTTGGCCGGGGAAAATAGGGCACTTTGGAGGGCCATTCCAAATAGTAGAAGTAGCCCCTCCCAAAAGTGGCCCCCCTCTAATACCAAAACCACTCCTCCGGAGATTAAAACTCCTCCAAAGGCCATTGCTTCTAAAATTTTTAACTTTGAGAACCGGAGGGAGAGGAGAAGGGCCAATGGATAGAAGAGGACAAAAGGGAGAAGCATTAATAGATTTACCAAGCTCCCCCAAAACAGAAGCTCTGGACCAGAGAAAAGTTTAAAAACCCCGTTTTGAAAAATTACTTTTATCCCCAAATCCCCTTGGGCATTTAAAAAGATTACCCCTAAATAGAGGGGAAGGGTTTTCCGAATTCCATTTTCCATCCACTTCTCCCCTTTTCCAGATACCCTTTTTTTGAATTGAATTTAATAATGATATCTCCCTTTCGTTAAAATTTCTAAATTTGAGAGATAAGGAGGTCACAATGAAACCAAAAAATCTCCTAATTGTTGGGGCAGGGGGGGTTGCCCGGGTGGCGGCCTTTAAAGCTGTCAAAAGCGAAGAGTTTAAAAAAGTTGTAATTGCCAGCCGGACAAAGGAGAAATGTGACAAAATTGCAACAGAAATTAGAGAAAAATTGGGGCGGGAAATAGTTTCGGAGCAGTTAGACGCCAACAAAAAAGAGAATGTGGTGGAGATGATTAAAAAACATCAAATAGATATTGTCTCCAATTTAGCTCTCCCCTACCAGAATCTCCCGATAATGGCTGCCTGCATCGAGACAGGGACTGATTATTTAGATACTGCTTTGGCTGAGACCGAAGATAATCCCGACACCTACTACGACCTTCAATGGGCATTAGACCCCGATTTTAAAAGAGCTGGGGCAATGGCCCTACTAGGGTGTGGATTTGACCCGGGGGTTACTTCAATAATGGTCAAATATGGGGCCCAATATCTTTTGGACGAACTGGTGGAGGTGGATATCTACGACTGCAATTTTGGGGAACACCACCGTCCTTTTGCAACCAATTTTGATCCTGAGATAAATCTTCGGGAGTTGAACCTTCCGGGAAAATATTGGGAAGATGGGGAGTGGAAAACCACAAAACCTTTTGAAATCCAGATTCGCCACTCCTATCCAGAGTGTGGGGAGGTCACTTCTATTTTAATCTGGCACGAAGAGTTGGAAAGTATCGTAAAATTTTTCCCAAATCTAAAACGGGCCCGGTTTTGGATGTGTTTTAGTGACCGGTATCTCTACCATTTCAACGCTCTGAAAAATGTTGGGATGTTTAGCATTGAACCAATTGAGGTCTGCCCTGGATGCAAAATCTCCCCCCTCCAATTTTTGGCAAAGGTTCTCCCAGACCCCCAAGAGTTGGTGAAAGATTACGAAGGGGTGACCAATATTGGGGTTGTAGTACGGGGGTATAAGAATGGGCAGTGGAAGAGTTACTACCTCTACAACATTTGTGATCACCGGAAAGCGATTGAAGAGACTGGGGCCCACTGCGTCAGTTATACCACCGGGGTTCCAGCCAATATTGGGGCTAAATTGATGGTCCGGGGGGTTTGGTATCAACCAGGGGTCCACAATGTGGAGGAGTTTGACCCAAAACCCTTTTTTGAGGAGATGGAGAAGGATGGATTACCGATAAAGATTGTGGAGTTGGAGGAGAAGGGAGAATAGAAAGGGGGAGGGGTTGAGCCCCCTTTTGTAAACTCTCTTGAGTCAAATTCTCTTTTTTGGTAAAATTTAATTAAAAGTGGTGGAGAGTGGGATATGGAGTTTTACAAAGAACTGGGAAATGGCCGGATAGAGTGTCTCCTCTGTCGCCACAACTGCAAATTGAAAGAGGGACAGGTGGGAATTTGTGGAGTCAATAAAAATGAGGGGGGGAGGCTGGTCAATTTAGTCTACGGCCACCCGATCTCAATTAATATCGACCCGGTGGAGAAGAAACCCCTTTACCACTTTTTACCGGGAACCCGGACCCTCTCCCTGGGGACTGTGGGGTGCAACTTTAAATGCCCATTCTGTCAAAACTGGCAAATTTCCCAAACCAACCAAGTAGACCAGAGCACTTTTATTCCCCCCTCTCAAATTGTTGAGTTGGCGGTAAAATACAACTGCCAATCCATCGCTTACACTTACAATGAACCCTCTATTTTCTACCCTTACGCCCGGGAGATTGGGGTACTGGCAAAGGAGAAGGGACTTAAAAATATATTTGTCACCAACGGATTTGAGAGTAGATATGAGATAGAGGATATCCCCAACTGGTTGAATGGGGCCAATGTGGATTTAAAGAGTTTTAATCGGGA
>JBDONQ010000023.1:0-4410 GCA_039831255.1 Campylobacterales bacterium | reverse complement strand
ACCACCTCCGGGGCGTTGTCGATTAATTGTTGAAGGGGGAGTCTAGTGGGGTCCCCAGTGAGATAGACCCGGATTTCAGTGATATAGTTAGTTCCCAATCTTCCTTTTTCACAGACGAGTTGAAATTTTCGGCCATTCCCCAACCCGAAACTCTTTTTAAAGAGCCATCGAATTTGGCTGAGGGTTAGATACTGGCCGATATGGTTGGCAAAGTACCTCTGAATCGGAGTTGGGACCACCCCAATTAAAACCCGGTTGGGGCTGTATCTCTCCTGCTGATTAAATTCCCTTGTGAGCCGGACCGCCGTCAAAAAGTAGGTTTGGGGGTCGGTCCCGAAACAGGTGCCATGTTTCTGCCACTCGTGGTAGTGGAGCCCCTCTAAAACCCCGGGCATATACTGCCGGAGAAGTTGGAGTAGCCCACTGGAGAGACGGAGGGGGGTTCGACTACAGTAGGTCCTATTCTGGGGCCATAGGCCGTGGAGGGTGAAGTGGGTGGAGGCCCAGTCGTCGAAAAATTGGAGGGCACACTCCTTTGTCCGGGGGTGGAGGGCACAGAAGCTATTGTGCCACTCCAGGGCTAAAATATTTTTTGTCGCAACCCCGTGGAGAAGCCCCCCCAGTATCCCAATTCCAATTCCAATCAATTTTAAAAAAGGGACCTTCCCTTCCACTTCCCGATTGGTTCCCCTTCCCTTTTTCCGACTTTTTAAAAATCCCCCGATTAAGCCTTCTAAACTCGCCATTTTTACTCCTTTTCAAACTCAGATTTCCGGTTTAACTCTCCACTTTCCTGGTCCAGCTGGAACAAATCCCGGCGGAGTTGGACCAGTTCCCGACTTAAAAAGGCAGATTCCCGTCCCTCCTCCAACTTCTTACTAATTCCCGCTGGCAACTCCTCCAAATGGTTGTAAATCTGCTCCAATGTGCCATATTTTTCCAACAACTCCCGGGCTCTCTTTGGGCCAATCCCTTTAACCCCGGGAATATTATCGATGGAATCCCCAACTAACGATAAATAGTCCCGGAACTGCTCCGGGTAAACCCCAAATTTTTTAAAGCACCCTTCCCTATCGATTTCAATATTTTTAAAGAAGTCATAAAGGATGACCCGGTCATTTTCAATCAGTTGGCAAAGGTCTTTATCGGTGGAGAGGATTTTAATTTTTCCAAACCCCATCTCCTTCCCCCACTCCACCAATGAAGCGATTACATCGTCACTCTCAAAACCGGGTATCTCTATCAATTTAAACCCCATCCCTTTTAGCAACTCAATTCCTTTTTGAATTTGGAGCTTTAAATCCTCCGGGGGAGCGGGCCGGTTTTCTTTGTATTGGGGGTAGAGACTTTTTCGGAAATTTTTCCCTTTATCGCTATCCAATGCGAAAACGATGTAATTCCCCCCTATCTCCGGCAGTTTGTGGATAAAGTTGACCAACCCTTGAAGCATTCCAGTTGGGAACCCGTCGGGGGAGCGAAGGGGGGGTAGGGCGTAAAAATTTCGGAAGAAGAATGGAAAGGTATCAACTATTATCAACTCTTTACCTGCCAATTCCCCTTTTTCCCGAGGGGAGATCTCCCCCTGCCGGAGGGGTTCCTTTTCCGCTCCTCCGGTAGGATTGGAGAAGAGGTCCCGGGGGGGATTGGGGTTTCCACTCTTTTCCACTGGGGTAGCCATCAGGTAATCTCCTTCTAAAGTTTTAGGTTTTAGTGGGGAAAGGTTCCCAGGGAACCCCAACTGGGGTTAGGCGGGGAATTGGGTTTGGGGGGTTGGATTTGGGGAGGAGAACTGTTCCATCTCCCACCGGAGTTGATGGAGATGTTCTGAGAGTTTCCGATACCGCTGATTCAAGTAGTTAAGGCTAATCCGGAGTTGGTCCAAATCCTCCTCAGTAATCCCTTTAATTTGATCTTCAACTTGCTCTAAGAAGGTGTGAAGCTCTCCTCCTTTTGAAAGTAGGGTGTTCCACTTCCAGAGTTGGTAGACCAGTTTTAAAATTGGGAGGAGGGTTGTTGGGGAGGCTAGATAGACCCTCCGTTTGAATCCAAACTCCCAAACCCCCCGGTCCACCGCCAGTAGATAAGCCTCCTCCACCGGAATAAAGAGGAAAGTCCCAATTAATTGCCGTTCCTGTTGCTGATTTAACTCCCCTAACTCTTCGATTTGCTTCTTCAAATTGTGGATAAAGAGTTTAATATCCTCCTCCCCCAAATCCGGTTTCCGTTTCCCCAGTTGGGAGTAGAGCTCTGTTGGCTCTTTTACATCTATTGCCACTTTTAACCCAGAGGGAAGGTCCAAGATAAAGGCTGGTTCCCGGTCCAATTCTTCCCCACTCTCCCGATACTTCCACTGGGGCTTTACAATCCGACTTCCAAGCCCAGTCAACTCCAGCAACCGCTCCAGTGTTACAACCCCCCAACCCCCCTCTTTTATCCCCGGTTTCCGGTCCCAAATGTTGACCGCATTGTAAATTTCCTCCAATTTCTGCTCCACTTCCCCCATCT
This sequence comes from Campylobacterales bacterium, assembly GCA_039831255.1. Classification (GTDB taxonomy): domain Bacteria; phylum Campylobacterota; class Campylobacteria; order Campylobacterales; family Nautiliaceae; genus PUXY01. Next base: position 1,905 of record JBDONQ010000023.1, on the reverse strand, counting down.
TCTTTGTGAACTCCTCCACATTCTCCAGTTGAATTTTTGCAACTCCAACCTCTATCCGTTCCTCTTTTACCAAATCGCACTGATTTAACTGCTTCTTCAACTCCTCCAACTTCCACTGTTCCTCCCGGAGTTTCTGTTGCAGGAGCTCCCTCCGGCCCCGCTCTTCCCCCAATTTTTTCCGGAATTCCTCCAACTTCTCTGCCATCTTCTCCAATTCCCGCTCTTTCTGTTCCACTTTATGTTTCAACTCCTCTTTCTCCTTCTTCACCTCCTCCAACTGGAGTTTCCACTCCTTCACAATTTTCCCGCACTGCATTACCTGCTTCTCCAACTCCTCCCGGGCATTCTCCGCCTCGGTCAACTCCTCGATTAAGACCTCCCTCTCCTGCTCCCGCCGGTAGAGGAAGTAGAGGACAAACATAACAATCCCGGTTTCAATTAAAACTACCCAAAAAGCGAAAGCCATCGATCCACTCCATTACCCCCCCATTTTAGATGGTAACCAGAGGGAAATTTGAGGAATGTAAGTTACCAGCAAAAGACCCAATAATAATACCAAAAACCACGGCATCACATATTTTACGACATTTTTTATAGGCTCTCCTGTAATCCCAGATGCGACAAAAAGGTTCAATCCAACTGGGGGGGTCAACATTCCCAGCTCCATATTAATTGTCACTATCACTCCAAAGTGGATTGGGTCCACCCCCAGCTGAATCGCAATTGGGAGGAGAAGGGGAACCATAATCATTACAATTGAGCTGGGTTCCATAAAATTTCCCGCAATTAATAGCAGAATATTGACCGCTATTAAGAAGAGAACCTTATTCAAATGGAGATCTACAACCCACTGGGTCAACTGTTCCGGGATAGACTCCAGTGTTAAAAAGTAGGCAAACATACTGGCGTTTGCAATTATAAAGAGAATCATTGCTGAGGTTTTCCCGCTTTCAACAATCACTTTTGGAAGCTCCCGGAAGGGGATATCCCTGTAGATAAAAAGGGCTATCAATAGGGCCCAAACCGCTGAAACCGCCGCCGCTTCAGTAGGGGTGAAAATTCCCCTGTAAATTCCCCCAATTATAATTGCAATTGTCATCAACCCCCAGCTGGCCTCTTTAAAAGCCTGCCATCTTTCCCCCCATCTGGCCCCCTTCCGCCGTTGGAACCCCAACTTTTTAGCCCGCCAATAGGTGAAGAGCATTAACATCCCCCCTATTAAAAGCCCCGGAATTACTCCAGCGATGAAGAGTTTCCCAATACTCTGATCAGCAGTGACCCCGTAGATAATCATTACAATACTGGGGGGAATTAAAATTCCGAGACTTCCCGCCGTTGTAATTGTCCCAATTGCAAACTCCTTAGGGTACCCATTGGCTGTAATTGCCCCAAACATAATTGACCCAATTGCCGCCACTGTCGCTGGGGAACTCCCAGAGACCGCCGCAAAAATGATACTGGCAAAAATTGCCGCAATTGGAAGCCCTCCGGGGAGATGTCCAACGAAAGTTTCGGCAAACTTAACAATTCGTTGGGCACTTCCCCCTTTACTCAGCAGATTCCCGGCCAAAATAAACATTGGAATTGCCATTAACGGGTATTTGTCCAGTTTTGAAAAGAGGGTGGAGGCCAAATCGATTAAACTGTCGGGCCCCTCTATAAAATAGGCGGTTCCAAAGGTGGAGAGCCCCAATGCCACCCCCACCGGAACCCCCGCTATTAACAGTAAAAAGAAAAGTCCAAAGAGCAGTCCCAGCACCATCACTCACCCCCATACTCTTCTAATAACTCCTCCATCTCCCGGTCTAACCTCCCTAACTTCTCCGGAGGGGTCATTAAAATTTCAATTAAGTGGAGAATTCCAAAATAGCCCCCCAATACCCCGGCAATTGGCAAAATTAAGTA
>JBDONQ010000245.1:0-4425 GCA_039831255.1 Campylobacterales bacterium | reverse complement strand
CCGATTAAAAAAACTATTATCAATTGAGAAATTAATTCAAACCCCATTAAAAAAAACCTTTTTCCCCAATTTTTTTTAATTTTACCACAGGGAGGGGGGCTCCAGTAGAGAAAATGGGATTAACCCTCATTTCACTTTCGTAAAGTAACATTTTAAAAAAAATGACTTGTGAATCTCCCTTTTTTCCAGCGGAGAAGGAGCTCTAAAAATGGAACCGAAATTTACCCTTTTCATCTTTAAATTTTTATTCCTCCCGGCCATCCTCGCTGGAGATCCGGTGACCCCCTACGACCTCTATCTATTCAATTTTGGAGATTGTGTCCTCTCCTGCGCCGACCAAAATATGAGTAAGCAGGTTTGCAAATCGCGGTGTTGGCAAATTTGGAAATTTTTCCTCCAACCTCAGTATCAACTGGTCAATGGGGTTTTAGTAAAGGTAACCTCCTCTAATAAGTAGGGAATTTCGGCGGAGAAAGGGATTGGGAAGAGTATGGGGTTCCTCCAAGGAAGGGGGCCCTCTAGAAGAGAGCTATTTTAAAAAAATCCCATAAAATTTGAAAAATTTAGAGCTTAAAGGGGTTAGGGCCAACGAATTTTGGGAATTACGGGAAGGGCCCGGTACCGGCTCCACTCTTTAAAGACCATTTCCAGCAGGGGTTGCGGGGTGAGTCTCAAAATTTTCTGAAAGAGTCTATAGAGGGTGGGGTAGTGGAGTAACTCTTCAGCGACCACCCCAATCAATTTTGGGGAGGTAACTACCCCCCTCATCTGGATTAACAGTTTGGAGAAGGGAATTTTCACTGGGCAGACCTGTTCGCAGCTGCCACAAAGGGTGCAGGCAAACGGGAGGTCCCAGTAGTTGGCAGGGCTCTCCAGCGGGGCCAATAGGGACCCAATTGGTCCCGGAATTGGGTATCGGTAGGAGTGGCCCCCACTCCGGCGGAAGACTGGGCAGGTGGTGATGCAGGCAGAGCAACGGATACATTTTAGGGTCTCCCGGAACTCCCCTTCTCGCCGGGCCAATCGGTTGTTATCCACTAGCACAAAAACCCTTCGCCCCCCCCTCTTCCGGCCCAGAATTGTAGTGTAGCTGGTAATCGGTTGGCCAGTGGCATTCCGGGCCAACAATCTCAAAAAGAGCCCCAAATCGGCCAACCGGGGAAGGAGTTTTTCAACCCCGACTGAGACGATGTGGAGTTTTGGGAGGAGGGCCCCCAAGTCCCCATTCCCCTCATTGGTGCAGAGAACCCCCCATCCCTTTTCTGCGATTAAAAAGTTGGCCCCACTAATCCCGGCGTCGGCGGTTAAAAACTCCTGCCGGAGGAGGGCCCTCATTTTCCGGGTCAAATAAGCTGGGTCACTCCTCTCCTCTCCCAACACCTCAGCCACCTCCTCTTTTTTAAGGTGGATTGCCGGCAGGACGATATGGGAGGGGGGTTCCCCCCGGAGTTGGACAATTCGTTCTCCCAAATCGGTATCCACAACCCCAATCCCCCGCTCCTCCAGATAGGGGTTTAACCGACACTCTTCGGTGAGCATCGATTTGGACTTAACAACCTTTTTAACCCCCGCCTCCGTCAATAGTTGGTAAATAATCCGGTTGTGTTCTTCGGTGTCCCGGGCAAAGTAGACCTCTACCCCCTCTTCCCGGGCACGTTCCTTAAACTCCTCTATCAATTCCGGCAACCGCTTCACCACCTCCTCTTTAATTTTACTGGCCCTTTTCCGCAACTCTTCCCACTCTGGAACCTGACGAACTGCCCGGTCCCGCTTTTGCCGGATTTTCCAAAGGTTTTGGTCGTGCCACTCCCCCCGGTTCCGGTAAAATTTTATCCCTAATTGGTAATGGGTTACCCTACCCATCTCTCCCCTCTTCTCCGGTAAATTTGGCTAAAAACTCCCCAATGTAGAGAAACTGGACCTTTTCCCCTGGAAATTGCCCCCTCTCCCGCTCCCGGCGATAAATCCCCTCCAAATGGAGGAGACAGGAGAGGTCTACCCCTATTACAAATTTTGGATTCTCCTGGAGTAGGTCCTCCAGTTTCCGCCGGCCAATTTGATAACTCAACTCCCCCTCCACCACCGAATAGACCCCCCCAAATCCGCAACACTCATCCCGCTCCGGAAGGAGGGGGGTAAATCCCAATAACTCCTCCACCAAATTAGCCCTCCTCTCCCCAATCTCAGAGGCGGGTCCTATCTGGAGATGGCGAATGCTGTGACAAGAGAGGTGGAGGGCCACTGGGGCTGGGGGGGAGGAGAAGAGCCCCTTTATCCCCACTATTTTCACTAAAAACTCTACAAACTCGTAATTTTTTTGCGAAATTGGGAGATTGCTATTCCGGATTGTCGAGGAGCAACTACTTCCAAAGGAGACCACAAATTGGTATTTGGAGAAGAGCTGGTCCAGCTGAGTTGGGAGGGTGGTGGGTTGGCCGATATTTATAAAAGGCTGGCCACAACAGGTCTGATTCTTGGGAATCTCTATTTGAAACCCCCTCCCCTCTGCCACTTTTTTTAAAAATAGAAAACTCTCCTGAGCCCCCTCCGGCCTCAACTCCCGGAAATAGCAGGGGAGTTGGATCCCTACCCTTTTGGGGTTCATCTCTCCCCCTTCCTTTCAACTTTCCCTTCGGGGAGATGGGAGAAGGGGAGAGGGGAAGGCAACCGACACCCCTCCTTTAACCCCAATTGACACCCTTTTCTAAAGAAAGATTTTCCCTTCTCAGTGGCTCCAATTCGGGTGTAAAAGTAGCCCACAATTACACACCCAACTGGCTCCCCCAATTTACATCCCCGAAGATAGTCGACAGCCTCCTCTGTTAAAAACCCCTTTTCTGTACAGGCAACCCCAATCCCCTCCCGGCACTTCTGGTCCAGATACTTTTCCACCTCTTCCCGCTCCCTTTCGGTGAGGGTTGTCAATATTGAAAGGGGTTCCAACTGCTTCTCCAACTCTCCCGGTTTTGAAAAATTTGCCACCACTTCCCGGTAAATCTCCCCCAATAGTTTTAAATTCTCCCGGAGGGGGGTGGGCCCCTGTTGGATCAGTTGGGAAACCTTTCCAGAGGGAGAAGGCGGGGTCTTTTGGCACCCCCCCAATCCAATTCCAATTGCGATAACTCCAACAAATAGGGTCCAAACTCTCATCTCCTTCTCCTTTCTAGCCAAGAGTGGAGGAATGCAATTCCCAACAGCAGGAGTCCCAATGTCCCGGTGACCACTTCTCCGATATTGAAGAAAATCTTTAAAAGCATTATTGTTGCCAAAGCCCCAATTGCGTAGTGGGCTCCATGTTCCAAATAGGGGAACTCTTCCAAAACCCCGTGCTCTACCATCCAGATTGTTAAACTCCGGACATAGAGGGCCCCAATTCCCAACCCAAGCATAATTATGAAAATGTTGGAACTGATTGCAAAGGCTCCAATTACCCCATCGAAACTGAAACTGGCATCCAATACTTCCAAGTAGAGAAGCCCCATTAACCCATTTTTCACCGAGAGGGAACTAAAATAGGAGTTCAAGCCGTGGAGGATTGAGTAGCTTAAAATCCCCAAAAAGTAGGCAATTGCAATTTGGTAAGATCTGGAGTAGTAGGTTAAAAGGATACCAATGACCATTGCTACGATTAAAGAGCTGTTGTGAATCATCCCCAGTTTTTCGGCATACCTTTCCACCGGTTTAATCCACCGGATACTCTTCTCCCCTAGAAGAAAGTCGCTAAAAACCATCCAAAGGAATGCCCCTCCAAAGCCGTAAATCAACTTCTCAGACTCCACTAATGCGTGGTGATACTCCTCTGGATTGGAAAGGGCTATTTGGAGGGTCTCCCCTACCCCCCATCCGGTTACAATTGAGACAATTAAAATTGGGAATAGAAACCTCATCCCGAAAACAGCAATTAAAATCCCCCAAGTTAAAAACCGCCGTTGCCAGAGGAGCTCCATTGTTTGGAGAATTTTTGCATTTACAACTGCATTGTCAAAACTGAGACTCACCTCCAGTAGGGCCAAAATTAAAACTAAGTAGATACCGGTCCACCCCCCGATAAAATACCCCAATCCAATTCCAACTACCGCCAATAGGGTTGTAATTCCAAAATATTTCATCGGCACCCCTTATAACTAAAACTCCCCCAAACCCCAGTGGGAGAGATTTTTTCGCTTTAGTTAAAGTAATTTTTAATTTTACCCTATTATTCCTCTACCAATCCCACCCCTTTCCCTTCCAATTGCAACTGGGAAAGGGGTGGGCTGAGGTGGGATATGTGGGTCTCCAACTGGAAAAATCCGAAGAGACGGAACATCTAACAGGCTTGGGTCTGGGAAGTAGAGAGGGTCCAAACCCTTTCTGGGGAGGGTCCAATTTTAAGAAAGGGGTTAACTAGGTCCTCGGAGAGCCCAATTAAAAAAAAGAAAAGGGACA
>JBDONQ010000256.1:0-4429 GCA_039831255.1 Campylobacterales bacterium | reverse complement strand
TCTTCCCAAACCCAAGGAGGGAAGAGGTACTCCAACTTCGCCGGGAATTGGCAATTCTCTCCACAAAACTCCGGGAAGGGAATATTCGGAATGTCTGGAAAAATGTGGATACCATTAAAAACACCCTCCGGGATTTGAGAAGGGATGGAGAAGAAGAGGGAGACCCCCTTCTCCCAGGGCAGACGGGGGAGATTATCGGGAAATTGGAGAGAGAGTTGAATTACATTTACGCCCTTTCCAAAATTGGAGAGCGGGAACCCTGTCGCTCCCTCTACCGGTTTGCCGATATCTACTACCAAAAAGGGGAGTACGCCCTCTCCCTCAACTTCCTATACAACAGCATCCTCTGTTATTTGGACCAGATTGTGGAGCCTTCCTTTGAAGTTTGCAAAATGGGATTGGCTGAGGTGACCAGGGACCGGGGTATTGAGTGGCAAGAGTGTCTCCGGCACAGTTTAACCCACTTAAAAGGGTGTAGCCGGAGGTGGTTCTCCCGGATTAGGGGGTGCAAAGAGTTCCGGGAGCGGTTGATTGGGGTGACCCAACTCAGGAATGCCCTCTACTACCAACTCTTTAATCTCCAGCTCCCCCCAAAAGAGCTTCGGCAGCGTTTGCAGGAGCATTTGGAATTTTTCCGGGAGTACCTAAATCCAACTGGGGAGGGGCGGAGGAGAGGTCGGGAAAGGGAGGCGTCCAACTCTGAAAATTCCTCCAACCGCCCAAAAACCCCTACCCCCCCAGCAGAGAAGTCCAACCAGTAACCCCCTCACCCCTTTAAAAGGGGAGGGATCCAACTCTCTCCCCCCACCTGGAAAAAGGGAAATCCCCTCCGGTAAAACTCTTCCCACAAATTTTCGGTTTAATTCCAGCTTAAAAAAGGGGTTTTATGAGGTTACTCTTTATTGGGGATATTGTAGGCCGGCCAGGCCGGGAGATTGTTAAGAGATGGGTCCCAGAGATTCGAAGGAGATTCCAGATAGATTGGGTTATCGGCAATTATGAGAATAGTGCCCACGGTTTTGGGATAACTCCGAAAATTTACGAAGAGCTTTCCCCCTACATCGACATCTGGACCGGGGGAAACCACTCTTTTGACAAACGGGAGGCCCTCCCCCTTTTTAAAAAAGGGCTTCTCCTCCGCCCCCTCAATTACTACGACGGGGCTCCTGGCCATTGGTTTAAAGAAGTGGAGGGGTTGGTCGTAATAAATGGAATGGGAGAGTATGGGATGCCCTGTGGCCGGAACCCATTCCGGTTTTTGCTGAAGGTGTTGGAGGAGCGGGAAGAGTGGCGGGGGAAGTTTATCTTTATCGATTTCCATGGGGAGGCCACTTCCGAAAAAAATATGCTCTTCTATTTGTTAAAAGGGAGGGTTGGGGGGATAATTGGAACCCATACCCATGTTGGAACCGATGACCTTCAAATAGAGAGTGGAACCTGTTATTTAACCGATATTGGATTGACCGGGTGTCGGAATGGGATGATTGGGTTTGACCCGGTCCCGGCAGTGGAGGGGTATTTAACCGGGATGAAGAGTCGATTGGATATCCCAAAAAAGTGCAAACTGATTTTCCAAGGGGTAGTAATTGAGGCAGTAGGTCCCAATGCGGTTAAAGCTTTTAAATTGAAAGGGGACTGGAAAAAGTTGGAGATAACCCAGCAGGTGGAGGGGTAACCCCCCTTTTTACCCTTTCTTCATTTTTAATTTAAATATAAGGCCCTTTTGGGCTTCTTTTAAAAAAAGGGAGAGCATCTCCGGCCCGGGCGATGAAGGTTGGACCCAAAACTGCAAACTATCCCCGCATAGATGAGGGAGCTTCCTGCTTCCCAGGCAGATGACTCGTAGATCACTCTATTGAGTGCTCCGCCCCCAGAGCTACCTTCCTAGGCATTCATTCGGACTGCTCCACCCCTACTTTTTATCGGGTTAACTTGGTTATCGCTATTAAAATATTTTTAACAAACTTTCATCATCCCCTTAAAAGGCGATGATTTCGGCGAGGATTGCTAAAAGCTTCACATTTTCCCCAATATCTCCCTCAAAGGAAGATTATTTTTTAAAGAGGAGAATTCCCACTTGCCCAAAATTGAATCTTCGCTCTTCCACTGGGGAAAAACCAACCCATTCCACTATCTCCAAAAACTCTTCAATTGTGTAAAAATTGGCAATAGAGGTGGCTAAATAGGAGTAAGCCTCCCGATTTCCAGCCAACTTACCCCCTAAAAATGGGAGGAAATGGGAGGTGTAGAGGTCTACTACTTTTCTAACCCCTCCCCTCCCCCTGAAAAACTCCAAAACTAAAAAGTGCCCCCCCGGTTTTAAAACCCGGTAAATCTCCCGGACCCCTTGAATCGGATCCCGGTAGTTCCGGAGTCCAAATCCGATGGAGACTCCCTCCAACCCCTCCCCCTCCATTGGCAACTTCTCACCCCACCCCACCTTCAGCTGAACCTGTTCCCCCCATCTATCCAACCGGCGCCGGGCCACTTCCAACATCCCCCGACTTGGGTCTATTCCTATTAATTGGAGGGAGATCCCCTCCCTTTCCCCCTTTCTCAATAGCACCTCAGCCATCTCTCCAGTTCCGATAGCCAAATCTCCAATTTTGGCCCTTTTTGGGAGCCGACTTAACAGCATCTCTCCCCCCACCTCCCGCCACCGCCGGTCAATTCCAAAGGATGCAATTTTATTTATTAAATCGTATTTCGGGGCGATTGAATCGAAAAACCGGACGACTTTATTCTCCATTGTAAGGCTCCAAAAATAAATTATATTGAACTCTTCCCACTGCAATTGGGATTATAACAATTTGCCAATTTTCCGGGAAAAGGTGGTAAAATTTAACAAATTCCCTCAGAAGGGGTAAAATGGGTAGGAGACCAATTGTAATTGCCAGTGGAAATCGGGGGAAGATTGAGGAGATTGAGAAGATTTTAGGTCGAGAGGTAATTCCATACCGGGAGTTGATAGGGGAGGTGGAGATAGAGGAGAAGGGGGAGAGTTTTAAAGAAAATGCCCTTCTAAAAGGGGAAACAATTTACAGACTCTTAAAAGAGCGTGGAGAAGAGTGGATTGTTTTAGCTGATGATAGTGGATTAGTAGTCCCGGCACTGGGGGGGAGGCCGGGAATCTACTCAGCCCGTTACTCGGGTCCCGGGGCTACCGACCACTCCAACCGACAGAAGTTGATTGAAGAGTTGAAAAAGAGGGGGCTGGAGAGGACCCCTGCCCACTATGTGGCGGCAATTGGAGTGGTTTCTCAGTTTGGGAGTTGGAGTGCCCACGGCTTTATGTACGGGGAGGTAATCCCTGAAGAACGGGGGGAGATGGGATTTGGGTACGACTTCCTCTTTATTCCAACTGGATACAGCCGGACATTGGGAGAGCTTCCTCCGGAGGTGAAAAATAGAATCTCCCACCGACGCCATGGATTGGAGAATATAAAACCTATTTTGAGGGTATTGGAGAAATGGTCCGGAAAGTAGTAGTTGTAGGGGCTGGGATTATTGGGCTCACCTTTGCCTACAATTGGCTCACCCGGTTTCCCGGGGACCAAGTGGTGATTGTGGAGAAAGAGGGGGAGGAGTGTCTCCACGCCAGTGGTCGAAATAGTGGAATTCTCCACGCCGGATTCTACTACAACACCGATTCTTTAAAGGCCCGGTTGACTGCAGTTGGAAACCGGCAGATGAAGGAGTTCTGTCGCCGGGAGGGGATTTTTGTAAACGAAACTGGGAAATTGGTTGTTGCAAAGGGACCGGAAGAGTTACCGACACTGGAGGAGTTGGCCCGGCGGGGGGAGGCCAACCGGGCTGGAACAAAATTAATCTCAGCAAAGGAGGCGGAGAGGATTGACCCCAATGTAAAAACTTACAAAAAGGCCCTCTGGTCCCCCAATACCGCCTCTGTAAATCCGAAGGAGGTGTGCCGAAAACTCCGGCAGAGGTTGGAGGAGATGGGGGTCCAATTCCGATTTGGAACCCAATTTCAGGAGTTCCGGGGGAGTTACGATTTACTGGTCAATAGTGCCGGCCTTTACGCCGATAAAATTGCCCACCTATTCGGGGTAGGGCTCCAGTACCAAGTTCTCCCATTTAAAGGGCTTTACCGACGTTATTTGGGCCCCGATAAAATAAAGACCCAGATCTACCCAGTCCCAAACATTAAAAACCCCTTTTTAGGGGTCCACTTCACCCTTTTAGCCGATAATCGGATTAAAATTGGGCCCACTGCAATTCCTGCCTTTTGGCGGGAGAATTACCGAGGATTTGACCGGTTCAATTTTAAGGAGTTAATTGAGATTCTGGGGCTAGAGTTGAAACTCTTCTTAAAAAACTCCTTCGGGTTCCGGGATTTAGCCCTTTACGAGCTCCAGTTCTACTTCCCGGGCCGACTAGTGGCAGAGGCGAAAAAACTGGTCAAAAACCT
>JBDONQ010000136.1:0-4439 GCA_039831255.1 Campylobacterales bacterium | reverse complement strand
AAGTGTGGAGGGCCCTCCAATCCCGATTAATAGAGTCGGCAAAGGATGTGGGGGTGGGGGGAATAGCTATCGCCCTCTACAAATGGAGCTGTATCAGTAATCGGGGGGTCCAGTGCCAAATCCCCCTCTCCAAACCGATTGAACTATTTAGCGAATCCCTCCACCGGGCCTTTGTAGAGGTAAAACCGGAGAATCGGGAAGAGTTTGAACGGGAGCTGGGGAAGATTGGGGTTAAGTGGCAACTGGTCGGAAAGGTGGGGGGGGATAAAATTGAGGTAAATCAAATCTCAATACTCCTCTCCGAAGCTAAAGAGCTCTATTTCGGAACCTTTCCAAAGTTAATGGCCTCTGAGACTCTCTAAAACTGGAGGTTTGGGAGGGGAAGGGGCTTCTCTCTTTCAAATTTTGTGGAGTTGGGTAACAAACCCCTATTAGAGATTGGAAAAAGATTGTAAAATAGGCCTAACTTTGTTAAAACCCCGACAAAAATTGGGAAAAGGGTTAAAATGATTTTTAGCAGAGCTACTGCCTACACAATTCAAGCGTTGATAGAGTTGGCCAAATGGGAGGAGGGGCTCAGTATCTCCGAGTTGGCGGAGATTACCCAACTCTCCCGCCACTTTTTAGCAAAGCTGTTCCAAGCTTTGGGAAAGGAGGGGATTGTGGTCTCCACAAAGGGGGTAAAAGGGGGGTTTAAGCTAAAAAGACGGCCAGAGGAGATTACAATTGGGAAGATTTTCCGAGTAATTGAAGGGCGGAACGCAATGACCTTTTATTGTGTGGAAGATGGGGAGTGTATTAAATCCCGGGAGAGCCGATGCCAAACGGGGCGGTTTTTCCAACAGCTTCACCAGGAGCTCTACTCAGTTCTGGATAGCTACACTTTAGCGGACCTTCTAGAGCTTTAATTTCCCCAGATGGAGAATTTAAAAGACTTCTCCCCTTTTCCCTTTTCAATAAAAAAAGGGGGGAAGGGGCTCAAATTTCAACTCCTCCAATTGGAAGAGAAGTAATGGGATTTCCCTTTCTCCCCCTCCAGAGGGACCAGAAAAGAGAGGTCAACTCCCCTCTTCCTCAATCGATTTACCGGTATGGGGAGAGACTCCTCTTCTCCCCCAAAGCTTGGGAGTGGCCCCTGTTGGTAGGGCTGTTCCCCCTCTCCCTCCTCTACTGCGGAGGGGCCCTTCTCCCCTTTTTAAAACCCCGGCGTCGGCCTCCAATCCCGGTAGTAAGTGTTGGAAATTTGGTAGTTGGGGGGAGTGGCAAAACCCCCTTTACAATTGGATTGGCCAACTGGTTGGGGGAGAGGTGGAGAGTGGGGGTTTTGAGTAGGGGGTATCGGCGGAAGAGTAGGGGGGTAGTGGTAGTGGCGGAAGGGGGGAGGGTGAGGGTCCCCCCGGAAATTGGGGGGGATGAACCGGTTGAGATTGGGGAGAGGATAGAAGGGGTAGTGGTAGTGGCAGAGGAGCGGTGGGCGGGGCTTCAAAAGTTGGGGGAGTTGGGGGTGGAAATTGTTATTTTAGATGACGGATTTAGGCACCCAATTTGGAAAGTGGAATTACTACTGGACCCCCCAGTTAAAAATCCTTTCTGTCTCCCGGCGGGCCCCTACCGGTTGCCAAAATTTTTAAAAAAGGGGGCCGATTTAATTTTAGAAGAAGGGGTCCACTTCCAGAGGCGGATACCCCGGAAAAAAGGAGATATTTTGGTAACGGGAATCTCCAGACCGGAGAGACTCCTCCGGTGGGTAGAGGTGGAAGAGGTTCAATTCTTCCCAGACCACCACCGCTATCGGCCGGAAGAGGTGGCCCAATGGAGGGGGAAACGGGTTGTAACCACATGGAAGGATTGGGTTAAATTACGGGAGTTTGGGATAGAGGCTGAGGTATTGGAAGTAGAAGTGGAGCTAACCCCCTTTTTTAAAGAGAGATTCCTCTCAATTCTTCAGGAAAAGTTTCCCAACTTCAGCTAAAAAGCCTTTCAAAGCAATTGGAATAGATAAGGGGTTAGAGTATTTTTTAATCCATTTCTAATGGGAAAAGAATCTCTAGCCCCAACTCTAGTCCCAAATGGTTTAGAAAAGCGGAAGAAAGGTTAAAAATTCCTCAAAAAAAGGTTATCAAATAAGTTTTATATTCAAAAAATTGGTATAAAATAGAAGGAAAAATCTCAAAACTCCCCGGAAAAATCTTAAATCAAAGAAACGATTTGTTTCATAGGGTGAGTGTTGCGATAGCCAAGCAATATTTACTAATAGCACTTACTAATAGCAATAGAGAATTTATCAGTCAAATATAAAATAGGCAAACTTCCATTATCAAAAAGAAAATAGATTTATCCTTATTGCAAGACTACTTACGATAGAGATATAAATACGTTAAAAAATATATTTATTAGCAGGGACGGAATAGCCTGTTGTGCCTGTGGAGACGAGTTATAAGAGGGTCTGTGAAGCTGTGGAGACGAGTTATAAGAGGGTCTGTGAAGCAGGAAACCCTGACTATAATCTACAATTAATTGGGGTAGTTACTCAACGGAGTTTCCAAATTTCGATGGAATTTTCGAATTTTATCAGTAGAGTTTTGGAAAAAACTCTCCTTTCCCCCTGTCGTTTTTTTTCATTTCGGAAGGATTTAAAAGAATTTGGAACGGGAAATTTAGAGGGGAAAGGGAGAGAGGAACCCCTCTCCTTTTTACTCCCCTTTTTTCGTCAACACCTCTTCCGCGGCTTGATACCCCAGTTCAAAAGCCTTTTTATTAATCTCCACCGCTTTTGCTGGAACTGTCTCAATCATTGTTTGATACACCAACTCTTTATCCAGATTATTCATCCGAGTAGCAATTGCCAACGCCACCACCGATTGGGTAATTACATTTCCAACCTTCTCCTTTGCAATTGTAATTACCTCAATCGGGTACATCTCCCACTTCTGTTTATCCTCTTCAGTGGGGTAGACCAGATTTGGATCGTAAACAATAATCCCTCCCGATTTTACCCCATCTTTAAAGAGTTGGTAGGATTTATCGGCTACAGAGAGCATAAAATCGATCTCTCCATCTACCGCATATGGGTAGAGGATTGGCTCGTCATCCAAGATGATATCCACTTTTGTGGGTCCCCCCCGGACTTGGGAAGTGTAGGTTCCCACTTGCACCCCATACTTTCCAGCCTTTACATAAGCCCGGGCCAAAATCTCCCCAGCCAACAGAACCCCTTGACCTCCAACTCCGGTAAATCTCAATTGCTTCCTCATTATTTACCCCTTACTCTCTCAATCAATTTATAATACTCTTCGCAATACTCTGGCTCCTCTTTATGGTAGAGGATTCCCCGGGGGAATTTCCCCTCTTTTTTCAGCTTATACTGTTCCTCTAGACTCAATTTATCCCATTTTGCCTTTGGAATTAGATTCCCCTCAATCCAATCCATATTTTTCTTCGCTTGGGCCATTTTATTTTTTCGCCCAAAGTTGACATGGCAGTTGGAGTGGACATCTACAAAACTAAACCCTTTATGTTGGAACGCTTTTATAAAAATCCTCTCCAGTTTTTGGGCTTGGGCGACACTCTCCCGGGCTACAAAGGTTGCCCCGGCCCCAATTGCCAATTCGCAAGCGTCAAAGATTGGGTCAATATTTCCATACTGGGTTGTCACAGTCCACGCCCCCTTTGGAGTTGTCGGAGAGACTTGGGAGTTGGTCAACCCGTAGATAAAATTGTTAATTAGAATAAAATTTAAGTCGATATTCCGCCGGCATCCGTGGATTGTGTGGTTCCCCCCAATTGCCAACCCATCCCCATCCCCTGCAACTACAATCACATGTTTGTCGGGGTGCATCAATTTAATTCCGGTAGCGTAAGCGACGGTCCGACCATGGGTTGTGTGGACAGTGTTGGCATCGATATAGCTGGAGAACCGGCCGGAGCACCCAATCCCGGAAACAATACAGATATCATTTTTGTCCCACCCCAACTTTGCAAAAGCCCGGATCATCGCTTTCATAATAATCCCGTCCCCACACCCCCAGCACCAGAGGGTGGGCATTTTATCGGTCCGCAAGTAGTAATCGTAATTAAAAGCCATCTCCTACTCCTTTATTTTCCCAAGATTTCTTTAATCTTCCGCTTGAACTCAGTTGGGCTAATTGGCCGTCCATTGGCTTTCAACAGGGTGTGGAGATCTTTCCGCCCCATTGCCCGTTGAATCTCCTGGAGATACTGCCCTTTATTCATCTCAGCCACCAAAATAGTCTTATACTTTTCCCCCAACTCTGCCAACTTCTCCTCTGGGCTGGGCCACAATGTAATTGGCCGGAAGAGCCCCACTTTTACCCCCTCTTTCCGTAACTCTTTAATCGCCTCTTTCGCCGCAAGGCTTACACTTCCGTAGGCGATAATCAACAGCTCTAAATTATCCTCCATTTCAAACTCTTCATAGA
>JBDONQ010000130.1:0-15231 GCA_039831255.1 Campylobacterales bacterium | reverse complement strand
TTGACCCCCCTCCTCCAGCTGGACCCAAAACTGGAGGGGTTGGCCCAACTCTACCGGGAGGAGGTCTCCACACTGAAAGAGTTAAAGGAGAAACTCCTCCAAATTTACCGGCCGGTGGAGGAGTGGCACGGGTTTGAAGAGGAGGGATGTCGGTTGAAGGAGGCTATTTTGGGGATGCCGGAGTTGCCGGAGGAGTACAATCTCTTCAAACAGGGGTTAATTGAGAAGACCGGGTTAAAAGGGAAACGGCTCTTTATGCCATTGCGAATTTTATTAATAGGGGAGCCCCACGGCCCGGAAATTCGGGACCTTTACCGGGTAATGCGTCCCTTTTTAAAAGAACTGCTCCGCCACTACCGCTAACCAGAGGGGAGGAGAAATCCTTTTTTACTACCCTTTTCCCCGGTAGCGGAAATTTTTTAGAAAAATCCCAAAAAAGGAGGAATGAGGAGAGGGGGGCGATTGAAAAATCCAATCCCATTTCAACTCTTTCCCGAGGGAAAAGATTCCCCTTCTCATCCCTGTGAACTACCCCCGCATAAATGGGGGAGCTCCCTGCTTCGCAGGCAGACGATTCGTAGACCACTCTATTGAGTGTTCCACCCCCAGAGCTACCTCCACAGCTATTAATTTGGACTGCTCCAGCCCTACTTTTTATCGGATTAACTTGGTTATCCCTATTAAAATATTTTTAACAAAGCATCACCACTCTAAAGAGCGATGGTTTCGGCGGGGATTGCTAAAATCTCCCAAAAAATTCTCCTTCGTACCCTGAAAACCACCTTTCTCCTTTTAATATCCCCTCCCTTCCGGAAAGGGGGTTTCTCTATTGGGAGAGGAGCTCCCAAAATTCCCGCTCTGAAATTATTGGAATTCCCAACTCTTGGGCCTTTTTCAATTTTGAACCGGGTTCCTCCCCAACTATCACCAAATCTGTCCTCTTGGAGACTGAGTTGGTTACCACCGCCCCAACTTTCTCCAATAACCCCTTTATTTCCCCCCGGGGGCGTTCCATTTTTCCGGTCAATACAACCCGCTTTCCGGCAAAAAATCCCCCCTTTCTTTCCCCTCTCTTCCCTAGCTCCACCGGTTTCAAAATCTCTATCAATTTCAAGATTTTCCTCCGGTTTACCCGGGAAAACTCCTCCAACGATTTCACCATTTCCGGTCCAAACCCCTCAATCTCCCGCCACTCCTCCGGAGCACACCGATAAAAATGGACCCCACACTTTTCACACAATTTCCGACTGGCTACCTCTCCAATATGCTCAATCCCAAGGCTATTGATAAATCTCCAACACTCCACCCCCCTACTCCGGCGGATTGCCTCCACCAATTTCCGGGCCTTCCGCTTTTTAAACCCGGGTAACTGGAGGAGTTGCTCTTCAGTTAGCGAAAAGAGGTCCAAAATATCCCGGACCAACCCCCTCCGGTAGAGGAGTTCCAAAATTTTTGGCCCCAATCCCTCAATATTGAGACAATTTTTACTGACAAAGTGAATAATTGAGTGGAGGAGCCGGGCTGGACAGGAGAGATTTTGACATTTAATTAACGCCCCTTCATCCAACACTTCCGACCCACAAACTGGGCAATGGGTGGGCCGGGGAATTGGTCGCTGGAGAAGGGTCCCCTCCAACTGGGGTCGGGCTCTCTCTATCTGGGCGAGGATACTCTGAAGGTTCCCCCAACCTCGCTGAGAGTTTAACTGCTGAACTATTTTCCGGAGAATAGAATAGTTATATCGAAGGTTCCGGAGGAGCTCCCCTACCTGCCGGAGGAGTTTCCCCTTTTTTAACCGGTATTGGAGAAGGGACAAGAGTTTTAAATCGTCCCCTCCCTTTAACTCCAACTTCCAACCTACCGCCTCCCCCAACTGCCGGCAGAGATACCGGTAGAGACTTTCCCTCTTTTCCTTCAACGGCCGGACCACCTTTGGAATTACATCTCCACTTCTAATCACCACCACATGGTCCAAAAGTCGGAGGTCCAACCGCTCAGTCTCATCAAAATTGTGGAGGGTTGCCCGCTCTACCACAACCCCCCCTACCGGAACCGGTTTTAGTTGGGCCACTGGGGTTAAAACCCCTGTTCGGCCCACTTGAACCACTACCCCCTCCAGAATTGTCTCTTTCTCAACAGGGGGAAATTTAAAGGCCACCATCCACCGGGGGAATTTTTGGGTGTACCCTAACTGCCGGTGGAGATGGAGTTGATTCACCTTTACAACCATCCCATCCATTAAAATTGGGAACTCCTCCCGAAGCTTCAAAAATTGGAAATACTCCTTGATCACCTCTTCAGGGGTGGAGACCACCCTCCGCCGGGGGGGCTTCCGGAAGCCCAGCCGGTAGACCCACTCCATCAATTCCGAGTATCGGGTAATCCCTTTAGCCTCCAGCACCTCAGCCCCAGCCCCAACTCCCCACGGGTAGAAGAGGAGGGGACGGGTAGCAGTTATTCCCGGGTCCAGTTGCCGGATACTGCCGGCGGCGGCGTTCCGGGGATTGGCAAAGGGCTCCTCCCCCCGGTCAATCCGCTCCCGGTTTAACTTTTCAAAATCGTTAGTTCTAATCACCACCTCCCCCCGAATCTCTACCACCTCCGGGACCGGGGGTTCCACCTCCCCGGCCACCGGAATTGAGAGGGGTATCGATTTAATTGTCTTCACATTCTGGGTCACATCCTCCCCAACTTCTCCATCTCCCCGGGTCTCCCCCCGCTCCAATTGCCGATTCCGGTAGACTAAATTTAAACTGACCCCATCAAATTTTGGCTCCAGATAGAATTCCAACGGCTCCTCTACCAATTTTTGAATCCGTTTTACCCATTGGAGAAACTCCCCCCGGGTAAAGACATCCTCCATTGACCACATCTTTGTCAAATGGGGGGCCTTTTGGAACTCCTCCAATGGAGGAGCCCCAACCCGCTGGGTAGGGGAGTTGGGGAGAATCTCCTCCGGATGCTCCCTCTCATACTCCTCCACCGCTCGGTAGAGGGCATCATACTCCTCATCGGTCACCTCCGGTTGGTCCAATACATAGTAGGCGTAAGCCCATCGATTTAATAGCTCCACCCCTTTCCGGTACTCCTCCGACCCTGTAATTTTGTATCTATAATCCATCCAATCCCTTTTACCGGAATTTACTCTTCCAGCCCTTTTAACCGCCTCAATTCCCGGCCAATATCGGACTGGCGCATTAAATGCTCTCCAATTAAAAAGGCGTCTACCCCCAACTTATGAAGATATTGGATTGTTTGAAAAGAGTTAATTCCACTCTCCGCCACCTTTACAACCCCTTTTGGAATTAATGGAATTAACTCCCGACCCAACTCCATATTCATTTGGAAAGTCTTTAAATCCCGATGGTTAAACCCGACAATTGTCGGTTCCAACTCCAGTGCCCGCTCCAACTCCTCCCGATTGTGGACTTCCACCAACACTTCCAATCCCAACTCTTTCGCAAAAGTATAAAGCTCTTTCAGCTGAGGTTGCTCCAGCGCCGCTACAATTAACAGCACCCCATCGGCCCCCCAGCTGTAGGCTTCAGCGATTTGATACCGGTCCACAATAAAGTCTTTTCGGAGAATTGGAATTTCCACCTCCCGGGCCACCTGCCGAAGGTAGTCGGGGCTCCCTTTAAAAAAGAAGGGTTCAGTTAAAATAGAGATAGCATCGGCCCACCGATTGTAAATTTTCCCAATCTCCACCGGATTGAAGTGCGGGCGAATTATCCCCCGGCTGGGGCTCCCCTTTTTAATCTCTGCCAAAATTGGGTAAGGGTTCTCCGGGGTTGACTTTAATGATTTCCGAAGGTCTAAAATCGGCTTCTCCCGGGTTAGCAACTTCTCGATTGGAATCACCTGCTTCCGCTTCTCCACCTCTTCCACAGTTTTAGTGACTATATTTTGCAATATCACTTCTACACCTTTTTAAAATCCAATTTGAGAGTCGAATTAAAACCGGGTCGGTGGTTAAAACCCGGTCCAAATGCTCCCGGGCTTCCTCACACCGCCCCTCCACAGAGTAGATAATCCCCAAATAGACCAAAAAGAAGGGGTCCCCTTCCACTTTTTCCAATCCATCTATCGCAATCTGCTCCCCCAACTCCCACCGATGGGTTTGGATTAGGAGTGGCAAAAGGGCCCGGTATCCATAAACCTCTCCCCACCTTTCCGCCAGCTGAACCAGCCTCTCAATAGAGGGGTGGCCGGTCAACTGGTGGGAGAAGTACCCCCGGTAGAATTGGACCTCTGGGGATGAGGAGTTCAGCTCCTCTGAAATTTTTAACCCTTTTTTCCACTCCTCTTTTAAAAGGTAGAGTCGGGCCCACCAAATTTTTGGAAGGGAGGGGTTCTCCGTCAACCACTTCTCCAGCCCCTGCCAATTGAATCGCTCCCAAAAGTATCTAGCCCCCTCCTCCAAATGTTCCGGGGTCGGGTACCGGCGGTAGAGGGAGAAGAGCTGTTTCTGGGCCTCCAACTGCTTTAAAATTTTCCCCAACATTTTCACCGCCCCCTCTGAAGAGGGATACTCCAATAGATGGGCATTTAAAACTCCTACCGCCTGTTGGAGTCGGTTTGCCTTCAGCAATGCGGAGATGTAGATTTTTAACCCCTCCTCCGAATGGGTCTCCAAATAGTGGCGACGGGCATACTCCAACAACTGCCGGTCCCGGCCCAATCCCCCCAGATGGCTAATTATTAAGTGGTAGAAATACTCTTCCCCTACCACTGGTTTCAACTGCTCCGCCTCTTTTAGCCGATCTGAGAAGACCAGTGCTTTAAAGAGCAACTTTTGAAACTCCTTTCCCTCCCCCTCCTTCGCCCACTGGATTGCCTCCCGATACCTTCCCCCATAAATTGCCAATTCAACACTCTTTTTTAAAAAAGGGGGCTCTCTGGTCAGCTGGTAGAGTCGGTAGTAGAGTTGGGCCGCTTCCCAATTCTCCGACTCCTCCTCCAGCAGAACCGCTTTTGCTAGTAGCTGGTCCCGGTTAACTCCTTTTTTCCCGGGGAGCACCGGGGCCCCCAGTAACACCCCCCCGACCAAAATCCCCGCTAAAAGAGCTCTACCCCGGGACATTGGACCACCACCTCCTCTGGATTCTCTTTAAACTGCTCCCAAAAGGGAAACTCCCGGCATTGGGTTGGTCTAACCGGATAGATTTTACACCGGCCGGTAGCAGGCTCAAAAAAGATACAGCTGTAGTTGTTGTACCCCAACCGGTACTCAATCAGTGTAAACCGATTTCCAACCCTTTTTAAAAATTTCTCAGCAAACTGGGAAAAAGGGAGATTTAAAAATTGGGCAATTCTCTCCCCCTCCTCTTCGGTTACCCAAATATACCCGGAGGCCCCAATACAACACTTCCCCCGGCACTCCTGACACTTCTCCGGATTAAATCGGAACCGGAAACCCTCTCTCTGAACCATTGGACCCCTTTTACTCTGCTTTTCGAATTTTAACCCAACTCTCTGGAAACTGGCTAAAATTCCGGAAATTTGGAAAGGAGTGCCAATGGGTGTTAAAAATGACCGGTGGATTATAGAGATGGCCACCCGGTATCGGATGATTGAACCTTTTGAGCCCCGGCAGGTCCGAAAGGGAAAAATTAGTTACGGGGTTAGCAGTTACGGATACGATTTCCGGGTGGGTCGGAAATTTATGATTTTTAGCAATTTAAACCACACTATTGTAGATCCGAAACATTTTAGCGATAAAAATGTGGTAGAGGTGGAGGGGGACTACTGCATAATTCCCCCCAACTCCTTTGCACTGGCTCACTCTGTGGAGTATTTTAGAATCCCCCGGGATGTGATTGGGCTTTGTGTTGGAAAGTCTACCTACGCCCGGTGTGGAATTATTGTAAATATTACCCCAATTGAGCCGGAGTGGGAGGGGCATATTACAGTTGAGATTAGCAATACCACCCCTCTTCCGGCAAAAATTTACGCCAATGAGGGGATAGCCCAACTCCTCTTTTTAGGGGTGGAAGAGATGTGCAAAGTCAGTTACCGGGATAAAAAGGGGAAATATCAACGGCAGACTGGGATTTCCCTCCCCCGGATTGAAGGGGCAGGGGAAGGGAGGAAAAGATGAAATTGGTGGTGGCCCTGGACCTCCCGACCCTGAAGGAGTCCCTCCAGTTGGCGGAGCGGTTAGCCCAGTTTCGGAACCAGATTTGGATGAAAGTGGGGTTGAGGGGATATCTCCGGGACGGGGTAAAATTGATAGAACCCCTCCAGCGGTTAGGGTTTCCAATTTTTTTGGACTTAAAGCTCCACGACATCCCAAACACAATTGCCGATAGTGCTGAGGTGATTGGCCAACTGGGGGTGGAGATGTTCAACCTCCACTTATCAGTGGGCCGAAGGGGAGTGGAAGAGGTTTTAAATAGATTGGAGGGGAAATTCCGGGAGAGACCATTGGTATTGGGGGTTACAATTTTAACCTCCCTCTCCCCGGGTGAGGTGGAGGAGATTTACGGGGCCCCGGTGGAGGAGAAAGTGGTCCAGTTGGCAAAAGTTGGATTTGAAGGGGGGCTTGACGGGATTGTCTGCTCTGTTTGGGAGAGTCGAAAGATTAAAAAGGCCACTTCTCAGAATTTTTTAACTTTAACCCCGGGGATTAGGCCTATTGGGGCCCCGGTGGACGACCAGCGGAGAGTGGCCACCCCTGCCGACGCTTGCCGGGAATTGGCCGATTTTATTGTTGTAGGCCGACCAATTTACCGGGCCCCGGAACCGGAGCGGGTTGTGGCCAAATTGTTGGAAAAGGCGGAGAGGTGTGGTAGAATAGAAAAAAATTGAACAATTGAAAGGAGTTAATCGGTGAAGAGAGTTACAGCTGTTTTAATTGGAGCATCCCTGTTGTGGGGGGGTTCCTCTCCTTCTCCCCAGAAAGGGGAGATGATTGTGCCTGAGGGGGTTCACCAGTTGACCCCCCAACAGAGTCTGGAACTATTGAAAGTTACACCGATTTACCAGCGGGTTGCTCCGTTAATTCAAAAGGGGATTGTAAAAGTGAGGGGGGTGGAGGAGGGGGGTTTCTATATTCTCCAGGTTAAAACCCCCCGGGGAAGCGGGAATATCTACATTACAAAGGATAAGAAGTACACAATTTTGGGGCAGGTGATTGAAAATAAAAGCGGGGCCCCCCTTTTACCAAAATTTCCAATTAACCGGAGTGTTGTGGAGAATGGGATTCTATTCTCCTTCGGAAAAGGAAAAAAAGAGCTCTATCTGGTAACCGACCCCCAATGTCCGTTTTGCCGTATGATGGAACAAAAAACTGCTGAAAATTTAGAGAAAAATTACCGAGTCCATGTAATTTTACTCCCCCTCTCTTTCCACAAAGATGCCCGACGGATGAGTTACTACATTTTAGCTGGGAAAAGTGAAGAGGAGCGGGCAAAACGGTTAAAAGCGATTCTCTCCGGCTCTTCAGAGTGGAAAAATTACACCCCCACTCCAGAGGAGAAGGCCAAACTTAAGGCAGAGTTGCAGAAAAGTGAAAAAGCGGCTGAAGAGTTGGGTGCCCGGGGGACCCCCTCTGTCTATGATAGCAACTTTACCCAGTTCCCTTGGTCCCAACTAATCCCGAAAGGGAAGTAGTGGTAGAGGAGTTTTTAGCCTCCCTCTTTGAAGGGGTGGAGGGGATTGTGGAGTTGTTGGAGGAGGGGGGCTGGGACTTAGTCTCTGAGAGTGGGAAGGTTGGAGAGGGGGGGGATTTTAGTTTAATTGTAGATTTAAAAGCGGAGGAGATTTTGGTTCAAAAACTCCATCGGTTTGGAGAGATTTATACAGAGGAACAGGGGGTTATAAAGGGGAAGGGGCCCCGGATTGTAATTGACCCGATTGATGGGAGTTTCAATTTTAAAAATGGTATCCCCTATTTCGGATTATCGGTTTTTTGGGAGGAGGGGATCAGTTTTGTAACCAATTTGAGCAATGGGGACTACTTCCTCCGGGTCCGGGGGAGACGGGAACGGGGAAACCTCTACCGGCCCACCCGAAACTGGCTTCCCTCCTACCGGGAGGTGGTGATCTTTGAAAAGGCTTATGAAAATCCAGAAATCTGTCGCAGATTAACTGAAAATCAGGTAAAATTTCGGTCACCGGGAGCGTTGAGCCTCTCCCTCTGCTACGGGGAGGAGTATCGGGGGGTTCTCTTTCTGGGGAAGATTCGGGAATTTGATATTGCTGGCCCATACTACTACAACCAGCACCTCAACTGGTACCTAAATCGGGAAGAGGGTATTTTGGTGATGAGCCCGAAGCGGGAGGAGTTGGAGAGATTGCTGAAAATTGTGAAAGGATAGGGAGGATGGGATTTACAGACTTTTTGAAGAAATTTAAAAAACCACAACCGAAAAAGATTGAACCAACCAGTTGGATAAAGTGCCCAGCCTGTGGGGCTATCAGTTTCTATAAGGAAGTCCAAAAAGAGTTAAACACCTGTCCAAAGTGCAACTACCACTTCCAAATTACCGCCGATGAGCGGATTCAGATGTTAATCGACCCAGAGACTTTTAAAGAGTACGACCGGGAGTTGGAACCAAAGGACCCCCTCAATTTTGTTGATCGGAAGAGTTACAAAAAAAGGATTGAAGAGGATTACCAAAAAACCGGCCGGAAATCGGCGGTTATCAGTGGGGAGGGGGAGATAAATGGAATCCCTATTCAAATTGTTGTATTCAATTTTGAATTTATGGGGGGAAGTCTCGGAAGTGTGGAGGGGGAAAAAATTGTTCGGGCAATTAACCGGGCGATTAAAAAGGAGCAAGGGCTCTTAATCGTTACCGCCAGTGGAGGGGCCCGGATGCAGGAGTCCAGTTTCTCCCTCCTTCAGATGGCCAAAACCTCCGCTGCGTTAGCCAGTTTAGCGGAGCACAACCTCCCCTACATCTCCCTTTTAACCGACCCCACTTACGGAGGGGTTTCAGCCAGTGTCGCTTTTTTGGGGGATATTATAATTGGGGAACCGGGGGCCCGGATTGGGTTTGCAGGGCCAAAGGTGATTAAGCAGACAATTGGGGAGGAGTTGCCGGAGGGGTTCCAGAGGGCAGAGTTTCTACTGGAACACGGATTAATCGATATGGTGGTTTCCCGGAAGGAGTTGAAGCGGACTATCTCCGATCTCTTTAGCTACCTTTTAAAAGTTAAACCGGCTGAGAAAAGGGGGCCGGAGGAGGGTAAATCCCTGGCCCAAAAAGGGAAATAATGCTCTCCCGGATGAGAGAGGAATTGCAGGAGTTGGAAGGGGAGTTGGCCCAATTTATAAAGGGGCTGGAAGAGAGCCTTGGGAATCGGGAATGGTCTGAAGAGTTGCTGAAACTGGATTTAAAGGAGTTTGATAACCGAGTTATCCGGTTTTTGGCCCTATACCATCCCCAAGGGGTCCTTCTCCGGGAAATTATCGCCTATTTAAAAATTGTTCCTTTTCTCCAGAAAATTAAAAAGAGTATCAAAGGGTACTTGAAAAAAAGGGGAAAAATCCAGCACCCAATTTTGGAGGAGCTCTACTTGAACAGTTTGGAAGCCCTCCGGCAGTTGAAAATGGGGGTATTGGCAGGGGATGTGGAGGAGGTTCTCCCGGCGTTGGTGGAGCATGAGCGGAGGGCCGACCGGCTCTATCGGGAGTTGGTAAAAGAGGTGAAAAATTTGGAAAATTTGGAAGAGGGGTTGGAACTTCTATCCCTTGCAAAAAAGTTGGAACGGATTACCGACAATGTGAAAACAATTGCCCTTTACCACCTCTTTGCGGAAGAGGGGCTTTAGAAGAGGGTTCTAAAAAAGGATTTTTGAAAGGGGTTTTAAAAGTAACAAAAATCCCCCCTGTTCCGGGGCCTGTAACAGGGGGAAGAGATTTTTTAATCAAATCTCCAAAGAATTCTCCCTTTAATTATTCTAATTTAGAGGAAAATAAATTTGGTATTGGGTTAGCAAGTACTTTGTTAGACAATAACTTAAAAAGGAGCGATAGCCAAGCTCCAGAGGAACGCTCACAAAATCGCGATCAGGGAAGGAATAGCCGTTGAGCCTGTGGAAAAGCTCTGATAAGAGGGTTTGTAAAGCGGGAAGCGGTTGCTACAATTTACGATTTAGTTAGGGTAGCTCACCAGTGACTCCCGATAGTAACTGCTCCCTCTCCCCTTCTCCTCAGATTACGAAAAAACCTCCGTAAAACAATCGGATTTATCGGAAAATCTTTAAGGTTGGGGCGTCAACTTTCGGATAGATGGGTCGGATAGATGGGGTAAGGGTGGCTATTGGTCAGTAACCTTCGTTTTAAAGCTAAAATCCGTTGGCAACTGGGTTAACAGTTAGGGTTGAGGTGGGTTAAGGGTGGGGAGTATCTCAACTTCACCCTCAACTGTAGAAGGGAAACTGTTAGGTGAGAATGGGGAACTTAATCGGAGAGACTGATGCCCCGATAAGTCCCTTTATAAATGAAGATAGGGTTACCGGTGGAACAGGAGGGCACATCTTTTTGGACCGTGGGCTCCAAAGACTAAAAAACTCTCCACATCGGCAGTTTTACTGGGCCCGGCGATAAAGAGCCCCGGTCCCTCTATTTTTAAAATCCCCTCCTCCATAGTCCGATAGAGGGCCCCCTCTGGAATCTCTATTACCACCTGCTGGGCTAAAAAGAGCTCCGGTCGATACTCCTCCTCTGGAACCCAAACAGCCCCCTCTTCTGCAACCCCAAACTTCCCTTTTACCAGATACCACCCCTCTTCCCACCTCTCCAACACCTCCCCCCCATTTTGGGCCCACACCTCCAAAAATCTCCTTCTCAACTGCCAATACTCCCCGCTCTTCCTTTTTCCAACTGCCCCCTCCTTCAGTCGCCGCCTCTCCTCTTCCACCTTATCCCTCCTTCTCTGGAACTGGAAATATCCGACCCCTTTACCCCCTTTCCCCCTCTCCAACAGGGGAAGCTACTTTAGCCCTTTATAGTTGTTCCAATCGATATAAGTTTTCGCCTTTTTAATATCGGCCAACTTTATCCGGTCCCGGCCCACCTGAATCTCCCCATCCTCCACCCTTCGCAATTCCCCTTTAAACTTCTCCCCATTTTGGGTCACCACTTTCACCTGCTCCCCAATACTCATCTGAAAATGACTCTCTTTTGTCAATTTTCGCTCCAACCCCGGGGAGCTAACCTCCAGATAGTACCGCCCCTCCACCGGCTCTTCAATATCCAGAATTGGGGAGAGGAGATTATTAATTTTTGTGCAGTCATTTAAAGTTACCCCCCCCGGTTTTGTGATGTAGACCCGGTAAATCTGATTCCCCCCCTCATTCACCAGCTCAATATCGTAGAGTTGGCACCCATTCTCCTCCACAATCCGCTTTATCATCTGTTCCAATGGAACCCTCTCCATGCCATCTCCTTATTCGGAAATCTCTTTTAAAATTTTCCCAATTAGCCACCGCTTCACCGGGAACGGGAGGAGGGAGAGCCCTTTTAAGAGATAGTAAAACCTTTTTGGAAATGGGTAAAAGGGAATCCCTTTTTGAATAGCCCTCTCAATCCGGTCCACCCCCTCCTCCAACTCTAGTAGAAAGGGCATTTTAAATTGGTGGCCACTGGTCATATCGGTTTTTATAAACCCTGGCAGAATTGTAATCACTTCCCGGTCCCTCAATAGATAGTAGAGGGATTCCCCGTAAGAGTTGAGGGCCCGTTTTGAGGCGGAGTAGGGGAGGGAGGTGGGGGAAGCGATTATTGAAGCTAGGGATGAGATAAAAACTATTTTCCCCCCTGTTGGAATTAACTCCAAAGTCTCCGCCAATAACCGGTGAATTGAGAGGAGATTTACTCTAAAAATCTGTTCAAAAAGCTCTGGAGGGGGAAAATTGGGGGAGTGGGGGGCGGAGATTCCGGCATTAAAAATAGCAATATCTATTGGCCTCCCCTCCCGCCGAAGCCTTTTGCCAAATTGGGTTGCCTCCTCCAAATTGGCCAAATCGACCCGATACCCCTCCAGTTGGGGCCCCCACCTCCTCTTCAACTCCTTCAACTGCTCCTCCCCCCGGCCCACCACTACAACCCACGCCCCCCGTCGGAGATACCGCTCCGTCAATTCCCGACCAATCCCCCGGGTTCCCCCGGTAATTAAAACCCTCATCTCTCCCCTTTCTGGGAGGAAGAACTCCTATTCTGGTCCAGATGGGTGGCTGAGGTGGCTACCGCCGTTAAAACTGCCCCCCAATCAATTTGCCCCAATAGATTTTTTCCCTTCTCAGCCAACTGGTTCAACTGAGTCAAATTAATTTCCCCCGGTTGGGAGAGATTTCCCTCTCCAGAGTTTTGGCTCAAATAGATACCTCCCCCCACCGTTAAAGTGAGGGCTAAAATTCCCAGTAAAATGTAGAATAGGAACCGCAAAAAGAGTCGAACTACAAATAGAAATATCAACACCCCCACCAACACCACTAAAAAGAGGGTAAAATTGGAAGGGTTTCCAAAAATCTGCTCAATCATCTCCAACCCCTTTCATCTACCACACCCCCTTTTCTCCATTCCCTTTTAAAGCCCCCATTTTTAAAACCCCTTTTGGGGGGGAATCGGAAGGGCCACTGTCCCCTGACAATTTAGGTATTGCTGGAAACAGCGGTCCCGGCACTGTTCCAAAACTCCGGTGGTCCGATACTCGCACTCCCCCAAACACTCCTGATAGTTGTCGGCACAGATATCCAGAGAGCTCCGGTTGTAGGCACACCCTCCGATTAAGAGAAGGATTAAAAAGAGGGTAACCTTTCCGAACTCCACCCATCTATTTCTCCGGCGGTACATCCCTCCCTCCTTCTCAATTTCGATTTTGAAGGGCCAAAATTAGCTCTTCCAACTTTTTGAAGAAATGATAAACCGACTCTATCTGAACCCGCTCCCGGGTTGAGTGGGGATTCTCAATTTTGGGGCCAATTGAGACCAGCTCCAGATTGGGGAACTTCTCCATTATCACCCCACACTCCAGCCCGGCGTGGACCACTCGACGGGGAAGCCCAAATATCTGGGCCGCCAGTCGGGCCAACTTCCCCTCCCGGGGGGGCCAAGGGGCCACCTCTTCCACTACTTGATATTTAACCCCTTTTAACTTTTCGTGAAAGAGCTGTTCCAAATCCTTCAAATCTTCCCAACTGTTTCCCCGGTAGAAGAGTTCAATCCGGCCATCCTCCACAACCCCCAAATTGGAGGATTGGGCTGGAATCTGGTATTGGGGGTCCCATTTAATCACCCCGTTTGGAATTGAGAGGAGAAATTGAAGGTACTCGGACCAGTTTTTAATCCCCCGATGAACCCCCTTCCCAACTGGGGAGAGAAAGTGGGCCTCAGCAGAGGGGGGAATTGCGTTGGAGGAGACCCCCCCTTTAAACTGGAGAAGGGGCCTCCCACTGGAGAGGAGGAGGGTTGCCAGCTCCAGAATTCCGTTGGGAATCGGTTTATCAATATCGATTCCACTGTGTCCCCCCGGGAGCCCCTCTAGTTTAACCATCCCCCGGGTCCCGGTAAATTCCCCCCATTCCACTGGAAATTCCACTTCCAATACTCGCCCCCCGGCAGCCCCAATTAACAACTCCCCGGTGGAATCCAAATTTATTAAAAATTGGGCCCGGAGTTCCAACTCCAAATTTCGAGCTCCAATTAACCCAATTTCCTCATCATTTGTAAAGAGATACTCAACTTCCGGGTGACTCTCCATCAATTTTAACATTGCCGCCACCCCAATTCCATTGTCGGCCCCGATTGAGGAGTCTACCCCCTTCAACCACCCCCCCTCCTCCATCAACTGAATCTCCGGAGCCCTCCCGACACAAACGATATCGTAATGGCTTTGGAGGACCACAATTGGCCTCTCCATCCGCCGGGCCAAAATGTTTCCTGCCCTATCCATCTCTATCCAATATCCCAAACTCTCCCCCCACTGGCAGATGAACTCCCGCATCTTTTCAGTTTTTCCACTGCAATGGGGAATCTCTGTTAATCGGCGGAAAATCTCTAAAATCTCCATTACCCTCTCTTTTTTCAAGATATTATACTTAAATGGTAATATTCCCGGTATAACTCGGAAAAAAAGGGGGGGGATGTTTAAACTTTTACTACTACTCCTGCTGGGTGGGTGGGGAAGGGGGGAGTTTCAATTTACAATTGCCGGATACTTTAAAGAGCTCTACTCCCAGTGCCACCAATTGGGGAGGGGGAGGGGGTGCTCCCAGTTGGCGAAACGGGTCCGCCGGCAGTATCTGGAGGAGTTACAGGAGAGTGGGATAGAGGGGCTCAATTTGAAAGTGATAGGGGATTTGATAGAGGAGACCTGCTTTACCGGGTGTAGAGGGCTCTCCCCCCTCAATCGAAAGCGATTCCTCCGGCAAATTGTGGAGAAGTACCAACACCAAACCCAACAAACGGAGTGGGGGAAGAGATAGCCCCCTTCAATAGTGGAAGGGAAGGGGGAATTTAAAAAGTGTAGGAGAGGGAAGCGGAGATTGTATTGGAGTAGGAGGTGTAACCTTTCACCTGTTCAAAGGCGGAGCGACTCACCCCAATTTGGCCGGAGAGCCCCTTTCCAAAAGTGACTCCAACACTTCCCCCGTAGCTGTACTTATATTCGGAGGCTCCGGTGTAGATTGAGAAACCGCCGTCGGTTACCCGGTAGCTATTTTTCCCAACGACCCCTTTTAATATGAAAGTGTATTTTTGGTAAGAGCAGACCAATTTTCCAAACAGGTCGGTGTAGTTATCTTTAAAGGCGGCCCCATCGGTGATGTGAATGTAGTCCAATCCCACCTCTCCGTAGAGACTTCCAACCCCTTTTTTATACCAGAGGGTATAACCCCCTTTTGGGGTCAATTGGTACACTTTAAAATCTTTGTAGTTTGTAAAGTAGCCATCCAAATTTAGATTGTATTTTCCGTATTGGTAGTACATTACCCCAACTGTGGCCAAATAGATATATTTGGCCAGAGAAGTTTTCTGGATATCCACCCCGTAAACAGGGACTTTATAGGTGTACTCCCCTTCCACAGTAACCGGCTCCAATTCCCGCTCCCCAATCGGGGGAGAGGGGGGGGTAGCTCCCATTCCATAAGAGGTTCCACTGGAGCTGGATCCCACCATAGGTTTGGAATTAGAAGTTGAAGTAGTAGGGCTAGCCGATTCAGGTTCAGTTATTCCAGTGGGCTCCCCGGAAGGTTCAGTAGAGGTCTCCCCTGTCGGAACGG
>JBDONQ010000115.1:0-4525 GCA_039831255.1 Campylobacterales bacterium | reverse complement strand
GAGTAGTAACAGTCGGTCTGGAGGGAGTTAAAATTGTACCACCCAGACAGATTTGGAACAATTTCCCAATTTCCATTTTTTAATTTTGCCAAATCCCAATCAAATTGGGGGGTAATAACCCGATTCCCATCTGAAACCCATTCATAGGCGATGGAACTCCAAAACTCCCGATGCTTTTCAAAGGAATGGTAGTAGCTGACCTCCCCTTTCCGGACCTTTAAATCTTTTGAGCAGTAGCTCCGGCGGGTTGGGAGGAGTTGGGCCCGGAAGTAGGATAGGGTAACCCCGGTTTCACTCTCCACCTTCAGCTGATACCCTTCGGTATCTAGGGAGAGACTCCACGGGTATTTTGTAATTTGAACCCCGTACCAGCTGTTGGAAGTGGCATTTCCACTATTTTCAATTGAGTAGTGGCGGAGATAGAGGGCTAAATCTATTCCCAAATCGGGGAGCTCCCGGCCAATTTTAACCCCCCCTTCCCAATAGTGGACCCCACTATTATCTTTAAAAGAGAGAAGGGAGAGTTTCCAAAACCATTTTCCATTCTGCTGTTGAGCCCCATCGATAACCCCCTCCACCACTTTTTCATAGGAAGGGATTAGAGAGATTTGGGCTACTTCTACCGGAAAACTCTGGGGAGGGGGAACAAATTTCCCCTTTTTCATCCGTTGAACTCGCTCTTTTCCTTTGGCCACCACCCATGGCAAAATTATGTCATTGAAATATTTCCACTTCCCCCGGTCCCAGAAGAGGGGGAGGTTGAGGGTGTCGAGATTGGAGATGAGACCAGTTATTTTAGTGGGAAAAGGGAGCTCCCTTTTTTTTTTAGCCAATAGAGGTTTTGTTGAATAAAATGGTAAATGGAGCGGTTTTGATCAAATTTTTCAAATTTTCCCCTTTTAATCCGCTCTTTTACAATTTTGCACTTCTCCACCGGGAAGAGGGGCACCTGTTGATACTCAATTGTGGCAATTGTCCGGTTTTGGTCTTTAATCTCTATTTTCCCTTCTGTCGTAGTTAAATTCTCCTCCAAATTGGATGGACACTCTATCCAGAGGTACCGGTACCGGCCCCGATTGTGGATATATTTGGTGGCCAAAATCTCCCAAAACCTAACTTTATAAATTTTTTTATCCCCTTTTTCCTCTACCCCCAACAGTACCGGATCGTAGAAAGAGAGGGCTACCCAGACCTGTTTTTGGAAAAATTGGTCTTTTTTAAATCGCCATCGGGGGTTTTGGGCCAACTTTTTAGAGTAGAATTTGGCCAATTGGTAGCTATCCATCGATTCAAATGCTTTTTTCCACTCCTCCAAAAATTGAAGGATGAATTGGGGGGCTGGCCGGGCCACCTGATCTAATAGCTCTTTATAAACCTTCTCCGCCTCTTTCAATTTACCACTTTTCTGGAGACAGAAAGCGTAGTTGTAGACGATTTTTGGGTCTTTCTTCATCCACATTAATAGGAAAAACTCCCCAGCAGCAGTTTTATAATCCCCAATATGCTCCAGTGAGTAGGCATATTTCTCCCGGACATCGTAATTTTCCGGATTCCAAAGGAGGAGTTCTTTGTAGTACTGGGCTGATGTCGCATAGAAACCGTTGAAGTAGGCCCGGTCCCCCAACGCCAGCAGTTTTTTACTCCGGTTCCCCAGATACTGTTCAAATGTGGCGGCGGAGGAGGCGACTACAAACCGGGGGTTCACTTTTAAAATTTTCGCTTTTAAAAGCCGGGCCTCTTTAAATTTTGGGTATCGGGCCAACAGGTCGTCCAACACTTTTAACGCCTCATTGTTAAACCCGTACCAGTAGTACCGCTTTGCCAGCTCCAGATAGGCATCTTTAGTCCCTTTCATATAGGCGTAATACTCCCAGTTGGAGAATCCTTTGTAGAAGTTTTTCAGTTGAAGGTAAGCATCCCCCAACATTTTGTAAATTTCCAATTTGTTTGGGTAGAGCATTAGATATTTCTCGTAATATTTTACAGCTAAATGGTACTTCTTCAACTGGAAGTAGAGATCCCCCAACCCCAATAGAGCTTCCCCGTCTTTTGGATTTTTTTTCAACAGGGAGCGGTAGTAGGAGATTAACTCTTTTGGGGTTCCTCTTAACAGAATCAACTGGACATTTACCTCTTTATCCTTTGGATTTTCTTTGTGGAGTTTTTCAAAAATTTTAATTGCCTCCTCTTTCCGGCCACTCCAACTGTAGATTAACCCCAGTCCTTTTTCAGCTTGATAGGAAATTGTCCGGTTGGAGTCCTTTGCCAATTTTTTAAAAATTCTCTCCGCTTCTGGATACTTCCCCTGCCAAGAGAGGATTTGGGCCAGTAGTAACTCCGCCTCTGTATTCCCTTTCAATTTCCGGAGATATTTCACCGCTTTATTGTATTGATTTGTCCAAGCATACAGTTTTGACAAGAAAAATTTGGCATTCCCATCCTCCGGGTGCCGTTTTATATGTTCAATTACAATTGGAATCCCTTTTGATAGGTTCTTATCGGCCACCGCATAAACATACCGCTGGAGATTGGGGAAAGAGGGGTTCTGTTGATAAATCTTTTTAATTCGTTCAATATACTCCCTTTTTTTTCGCTGTACCTCCTCCCACAATTTTTGTAACTCTTTATCGGTTTTTCCCTTCCCTTTGCCCAACCTCCGTTTTAAAATTAAGAGGACCTTTTGGGCCCGCTCCAAATCCCCGTTCCAGATGTAGAGTTGGGCCAACCGCTTTCCGAAGAGAGGGTCTCCGGTAATTGAGAAGAGAATTCGGTAGTATTTAATTGCAGTTTTCATATCTTGGGTGTTAAAAGCCACATCGGCCCGGATTGTGTAGTAGTCTAGAGATGTTTTATCTTTTATTTTCCGGAGAACCCAGAGGGCCTTCCGATATTTCCCGTCCCAGTCGAGAATTTTTGCAATTTTTATTAAACTGGAGTCATTTATCTGGAAATATTTCCCATATTTCAGATAAAAATCGATAATTTCTTTATACTTTCCCTTCCGGAATAGGTCGGTGATGTAGTTATCGATTGAGCCATATTGCTCCCGGATTGGTTGGAGAACCTGCTGAATCGCCTGAAGTCGCTTCCGTTCCTTCTCCAACTGTTGTTCCAAAACTTTTATTAACCGGTTGTGGGGGTCGATCTTTTTTGCCTGTTGGAGATACTCCTCCGCTTTATCCAGCTGGTCCTGTTGGATGTAGTATTTGGCTAAAAGTAGCCGATTTGCTATATCGTTGGGGTTTTGGGCAATTATCTCCTCCAACTCCTCCGGATTAATTGCCAACTCAGCCCCTTTTCCAAATAGAAAACCGCTACCCAATAGAAGAGCTATTGCTACCTTTTTCCACTCCATTTGAACCCTTTTTCTCAAAAAATAACTATTTCTCCCCTTTCTGTTCCAGCTGGTGGGGTTGGAGGACCCCCTCATCCTCCTCCAACATTTCGCAGAATCGATTGTAATCCAACATTACCGCATCCCAAATCCCCAAAATTTTTATCGGGGTTCCCAACCTTCTCTCTAAATTGGGGATAATAATCCCATTGGCCACCTCAAACCGGGCGTTTGTAAAAATGAAAGTGTATCGGTGCCTATCTTCGTCAAAATAGACAAAGTCACTCCGCCGAATTACCCGTTTCACATCCTCAAACGGGGCGTGGATTTGGGTAATTACTACGGTAAAAAATATCTTGTCAGTTAAAAAAGTTTTTATAACCCGACACAACTCCTCTTTCTGTTGAAGGTGGTGGGAGAGGGATTCAAAGTCGTGGAAATTGTAAAAATCATCCCCGACAATCCGTTTTAGCGCCAGGACCAAATCCTCAATTAAAAAGTTTCGGGGGAAGAGTTCGTAACAGCCGGCATCTATCGCCTCAATCCGGTCCCCACTCCGGATAAAATCTTTATTCAAGATATAGAGAAGCTTCGTTGGAAGGTGGTTATCTTTTATTAAATAGCAGTAGTCCATATCAAAATCTTTATCTTGGTCAAAAAAGAAGACAATGTCGTACCCTTTAAATAGGGCCTGCATAAAATCGGTAATTTTGTCGGTTACCTGCAGTTTAAACCGGGGGTTGCTCAACAGATAACTCAAAATTGTCCGGATTTTCTCATCTGAAGAGTAGATGAGGGTTGAAAACCGGCGAATGTGCTCCACTTTTTCGGCATTTTCGGGAATTAGTTGGAGCCCCTTTGGGGTCATTTTAAAAAAGTACCGCTTTTCAGCCATTGGATAGATAGTGTATTTAACCTCCACAATCCGATTCTCATCCCCAAATTGGACCTCAATCCCCAAATCGATGTAGTTGTCCAACAGTTCTTGGAAATCCACATATTTATCCGATGGGGAGTAGGTGAAAAATACCTGTTTATCGTGGAGTTGAATATATTTAATTGTTTCCTTCATAAACTCTTCAGCTAAGTCGATATCTTGGATTTCAAAGAACTGCTCCATCCGGTGGAAAAAGAGGTAATCAACCCCCTCCCTCTCAATTGCCCGGGTAATATCCTCCAATAGAAACTTAA
>JBDONQ010000161.1:0-4535 GCA_039831255.1 Campylobacterales bacterium | reverse complement strand
CTCCAATTGTAATCGCTAACCCCACTGCCACTATCCAATTGGGAACCATTTTAATTGGCATGGAACGCCTTTTTCATCATCTGTTGAAGGGGGATTAAAATGTAGGAGGCGAAACTCCTCTCCCCAGATTTTATAAAGACTGTTACCGGCATTCCCAGTTTTAATTGGAATCCATTCCGCCGAATCGCCTCCATTCCAGCGGGGGTTATTTTAACGTAGGCGGTGTAAAAACTCTTCCCATCCTTTTGGGTCACAATATCGGGGGAGACATAAGTTACAATCCCCTCCACCGGCCGGGCGGAGGGGTCTACATAGGAGGGAAACTGGATTGTTGCATTCTCATCGGGATAAACTTTGTCGATATCTGTTGGGTCTATCCGGACCTGAATTATCACATTTTTATCTGGGGGGGCAATAAACATTAAAAATTGATTATTACCGACCACCTCCCCAGGGGCGTGGACCTCCAAATTGTAGACATACCCCTCCCCCGGGGAGGTTATTAAACTCTTCCGGATTCTATCTTTCATCAAACCGATTGTTTGGAGTATCTGAGGCAACTGCTTCTGAATCTGGTTCAACCGGGCCAATAGTTCCTTTCGATGGTTCACTTTAGTTAATCTAATCTGATTCTCCACCTGCAAAAGATTTTTCTGGTCTTGGACTATCTTATTCCGGTCTTCTACCAACTGAGATTCCAATGAGTCAATCTGTCGTTGGAGTTGATTCACTTTATCAACCCCCACTAGATTTTTCTTGTAAAGGGGTTTCCACTTTTCCAACTCCTCCCGATAGGAGGCCAGTATCTGCCCTTTCAATTTAATCCCCTCTTCCAATCCGGCAATATCCGCCTGTAAACTCTCCCTTTTTAACCGCAACTCCTCCAATTTTTGGGCCAACTCCTGCCGATTGGTCTCCAAAATCCCCCGCTGGAGTTTCCGCAACTCCTCCGGCACCTCATCCGGAAATTGAATTTTAGATTTCCCCTCCAATTCCGCTCCAATCCGGGCCCGCTCCGCCAACAGTTGTCGATAGAGTTGCTGTTGCTGGGTTAAACGAATTTGATACTCGGAATCGTCCAATTTAATTAAAGGGGCCCCTTTTTTTACATACTCCCCCTCTTTCACATACAACTCTTTTACAATTCCCCCTTCCGGGGCCCGGACCACTTTCCGGTAAGAACTGGAAATTATCTCCCCCGGTCCTACTACACTCAACTCCACTTTTGAGAGAACCCCCCACACAATAAAAACTACCCCCAACCCGACTAATAGCCCTAATCCAATTCCAATTGTCCGTTTTAACCCCCACTCCAACTTCTTCATTTTTTACTCCTCTGGGCCATCTGGGCGAAGACCTGATCCCGGGGTCCAAATAGATTCACTTTTCCATCCCTTAAAAAGAGGATTTTATCGGCCAATTGAAGAATCGGCAATTTATGGGTAATTAAAATTACAGTGGTCCCCCTCTCTTTCAATTTCCGAATAGCTTGCCGGAGGGCATCCTCCCCTTCATTGTCCAAATTGGAGTTGGGCTCATCCAAAATAACCAATTTTGGGTCTCCAAAGATTGCCCGGGCCAACCCAATCCGTTGCCGTTGCCCCCCAGAGAGGGTTACCCCCCCCGGGCCAATTTTTGTATTGTACCCCTCCTCCATTTTGATAATCATTTGATGAACCCCGGCCATTTTTGCCGCCTCAATAACCTCCTCGTCGGAGACATCCTCCCGGAACCGGGAGATATTTTCAGCAACCGTCCCCTCAAACAGCTCAATATCTTGAGGGAGATACCCAATTTTACTTCCCAAAAATTCCCGATTAAACTGACCAATTATCGCTCCATCTAGCCGAACCTCCCCCAACGCCGGTTTCCAAATGCCCAAGGCCGTTTTTGCCAATGAACTCTTCCCAGCCCCACTGGGGCCAATTAACCCCAACACCTCCCCGGGTTCCAGTGTAAAAGTGACCCCTTGCAGAACATAATGTTTTGCCAATGGGGGGGCAGTGTAGACATTGTGAAAGGAGAGTTTCCCTTTTATCTCCGGCAGTTGCACCTTCTCCCCCTCCTCTGGATACTTCTCCAATAGGTCATTTAATCTTTTGTAGGCACTTTTAGCCTGAATTAGATGTTTCCAAGTGGAGACCAGTTGGATTATTGGGGCCAAGGCTTTCCCCAACAGAACCGCTCCGGCAATAATCATCCCCGGACTAATTCGGCCGTTAATTGCCAAATAGGCCCCAACCCCGTACATTAGAGAGGAGAACATCATCCGGAAGGATTTACTCAAATTGTTCCAAAGGGAAGCTTGGGTTCCCACCTCCAGATTTAACTCCAAAAACTGGTCGTAATCTTGTCGCCACCGGTGGAAGAGGGGCTTCCGCATCCCCATCGCCTCCACCACCTCAGCATTTCGAATCTGATTTATCAACTTCTGACTAATCTCCCGTTGCATCTGTTGGGACTTTTCCAGCCCCTTCTTTGTCACCAAACTGTTAATAAGGGTAAATCCCAAAATTATCATTATCGCTACAATCCCGTAAACTCCGTAAATAGGGTCAAATAGAAACATCACCAATAGGTAGAAAGGGAACCAAGGGGCATCGAATAGGGCTACAATCCCCGCTCCAGACATAAAATTCTTTAAAATATTTAGGTCTGTAAATGTATCAATTGAGATTCGCCCCGGATACTGAAGAGCCATTTTAAAAGTACTGTTGTAAAGTCGATGATTTATCTCTACATCCAACTTTGTGGAGATGTAGATTAGTAGCCGACTCCGGAGGTAATCCAAAATTCCCATTGCAATAAAAATTGCGATTGTAATACCGGTAATTACAATTAGTGTTGGGATACTCTTGGCCGGCATTACAATGTCGTAAACTGCCAACATATAGATTGTAGTCATTAGCATCATTAAATTAATAAAGAAACTGAATAGACCCACTACTAAAAAGTAGCCCCTAAATTTTTTTAGCACCTCTGCCAATTCCCGTGTGGGGAGGGAGCTCTTCTTTTTTACCATCTCCAAACTACTCCTTTTTAGCTCAATTTTTACGGCCCCGGAAGATTTTATCCAAACTGGCCAGGAAGTAAGAGAAAAGGATTGTTAAAAAAATTGAGAGGAGAGGGTAAACCACTGGATTACTGATCCCCATCCCCTCAACTAGGTAGAAAGTGGGGAAATGGACCAGAAAGAGGGGGTAGGAGAGGGAACCCAACAGCCGATTCCACCGATTGGGGGGGAGGTTCCGGAGCAGTTTTACCACTGGGGCAATTGCAACCCCTAACCAAATCTCCCGGACAAATGGAAATTGGGAGAAATACCAGAGGGAGAAGAGGAGGAGGGTTAAATAGCCAAAATAGAGAAGTTTTAACCCTCTGGTAAACCTCCGGTAGTGGCTGTAGAGGAATCCAAACCCAAATATCCACCAAACCCCAAAGATGTACCGATATCCAAAATTGTCGGAGTTGAAAAGGGGGGTTTCAATAAAGAAGGCCCCCAACTGGATCCCTACCGAGAGGAAGATTGGAATCCAAACCCCTCTCCCTCCCTCCATTATCCCCCTCCAGAGGAAGGGAACTGAGAGATAGAAGAGAAGCTCTGATCCTAATGACCAAGTGGGGGGAATCACCGGATGGGGGAGAAGAGGGGGAAGGGTTAATGGGGGGAAGACATAATTATTAAAAAAGATTGGAAAGTTCCAGAGGAATTTCTCCAATGTGGCCGGTTGGTTCAATAATGGCAGAAGTTTTGAAGGTGGGAATAAGAGTAATTCCCCAAATGTAAAGAGGAGAACTACCCAGTAAAGGGGATAAATTCTAAAAAATCGCTTTTTAAAAAATTGGAGAGTCCGGCTGTAGAACCCCCCGGTGGTCCGAGAAAAACTCTCATACATTAAAAAACCGCTAATAAAATAGAAGAGGACCACTGCTGTCACCGCCAAATTGAACCCCTCTGGGAAGTGGGAGTAGGGAAGGTGGGAGAGCATCACTGCAACAGCCAATAAAAATCGGAGGGTTCCCAACATTTGGAGCTACTTTATTAGCCGGTTGTAAATCTCCTTCACCGGCTCTCCTGTTACCTTTGAGAGGAGTTTCGCCTTCTGCTTCGGCGGGAGTTCCAGCTTCTCAATCTCCCGGATTAACTGCTGAAGAGAACCCAACCATTTCCCAGAGGGGGGGGCTGGAGAAATAACCACTACCCACTCCCCTTTTGGAGTCCCAATCTCCTCCAACAGCTGAAGTGGGGTACCCCAATAGTACTTCTCAAACTTTTTTGTCAACTCTTTTCCGAGGAAGAGGGGGCGATCTGGGGTCTTCTCCCCAATCTCCCGGAGAAGTCTCTCTATCCGATGGGGAGCTTCAAATAGAATTCCCACTTTTTCACAGGAGAGAACCTCTTCCAATTTTCGAGCCCTCTCTTCCCCTTTAGCCGGGAGAAATCCGAAAAAAGTGAACTCCCCCGGAAATCCGCTGGCCAGATACCCGGTTAAAACTGCACTGGGGCCCGGGATTATTGTGTACGGAACCCCCTC
>JBDONQ010000148.1:0-4545 GCA_039831255.1 Campylobacterales bacterium | reverse complement strand
AAAAATGATTTCCTAAAACAACCCATAATAGAGATTAGAATGCTACAATCAATTTATTAAAAGAGAGCTTAAAACAAGGAGGGATGGAACACTCCGAATTTATGCCTGTGGAGGTAGCTCTGGCGGGGTCATACCAAAATAATATAACTAATCATCTGCCTGTGAAGCAGGGAGCTCTCGCATTTATTCGGGGATAGTTTAGAAGTGGTGCCCAGGGACGGAATCGAACCGCCGACACAGGGATTTTCAGTCCCTTGCTCTACCGACTGAGCTACCTGGGCATGGCGGAGAGGGCGGGATTCGAACCCGCGGTACCCCGTCAGGGGTACAACGCCTTAGCAGGGCGCCGGTTTCAGCCACTCACCCACCTCTCCATTGGTGGTTGAAATTGTAGCCATCTAATCTTAAAATCCCCTTAAAAAAATTTTAAAACGCACTATTTTTCCATTTAAAAAAATAAAGGGGTAGAGATTTAAAAAAATAGGGGTTACTGGACGAAGCGGGAGGGTTTTGAAAAGTAGTATCCTTGGAAGTAGTCCACCCCCAGTTCCCGGAGTTTTAGGAAAATCTCCTCATTTTCGACAAACTCCCCAATACTCTCCATCCCCATCTCTTTTGTAAAGGAGATTACGCTTTTCACAGTTACTTCAGACCCTTTATCGTGGAGAATGTTTTTAATCAAACTCCCATCAATTTTCACTCCGTCGGCATTCAATTTAATTAGATATTCAAAATTGGCGTACCCGCTTCCAAAGTCGTCAATGTAAATTTTACATCCCAACTCCTTCAACTGCCGGAAGAAGTTTTTCACATCTTCACTATTCCCGGCGTACTCATCTTCGACAATTTCGAAGCTAATCCGTTGGGGTTCCGGGAAATTTTTAACCTTTTCCAAAATATACTCCCTCACCTCCCGATTCTCCGCATCCTCCACCGATAGATTTAAAGAGACCCCGTAGGGTTTCTCCCGGAACTGTTCCAAAACTTTACGGACCATTATTTTTGTAATTTCAGTGTAAAGTTTCGAGCTTTTTGCCACTTTTAAAAAGAAAAATGGGGAGACAATTTTTCCCTCATCCAAATCCAGCAACCGGACCAACGCTTCATACTTGACAATTCTCCGATTCCGATCCACAATTCCTTGGTAGAATGGGACAATCCCAGCCCCATTATCGGTATAGATAGCCTTTCTAATTTTCCGCAACATTTCCAAATGTTGCCGGTAATTTCCCCGTTTCGATTTCACCTCATCGTAAAAGACCACCTCCCGTCGCTGTTTTTTCGCCTCTTCCAACGCAAAGGAGATTTTGGGGAGAGGGGTGGTCTCCCGGTAGGCGACCCCTGCCCGGAAACTAACTACAATATCATCAATTCCCTCCCCATCGGAGGTAACGGAGTAGGGTTCCTCCAATGCCCGGATAAAATTGTAGGCGATACTCTTCACCTGTTCCCGACTCCATTCCAACGGGACCACAGCTGCAAACCGGTCCACATCCAAGTGGAAGAGCTCAATTCGTCCCTTCTCCTGGAGCCGCTGGCACAACTTCTCCAACCTAATCCCAATCTGTCTCACTAGCTTATTCCCAATCCGGAATCCAAAGGTTTGATTAATATCCCGGAAGTTATCCACATCAAAAGCGATAACAGTAAAGGGAATCTCCTCATTACTCTCCGATTTTGTAAAATCTGAGAAGGCCTTTAAATTTTTCAATTGGGTTAGGGGGGAGGTGATTAAACTCCGCTTCAATTTTTGATGATACCGCTCACTCTCCTCCAAATACTTAATTAAATAGTTTTGAATCTCCCGAAACTCCTCCAGTTTCAACTCCACTTCCCGGAATTTTTGGAGTTTATTGGAGTTGGAGAAGACAATTTCAAACTTCTTTAGCTCCCGGAAGAGTTGAAGGTGGACATACAAAATTAACCCAATTATTAAAATATACCCAATAATAATTACAATTCCCCGATATTTTAAAAATGTAATTTTTTGATAAAATTCCCTTTTTGGGATGTAAACCGCCAAAATTCCCCGCACCTCTCCCTCTTTGTAGTTAAAAGCCCCAACTCCGTAATACTTTTTCAATAATTTGTAAGTTTCCCGATTCACCTCCCGGCCAATCTCTCCGTGGCACTGGAGACAGGCTGGCTCCACCCGGAGGGGGTAAGCGTAAAAATAATACTCCTTTCCTCCTTTTTTCACCATTTTAAAGTAATCTTTCAACTCTGGGTCAATTTTAAAGAGCCGAATTGCTTCCAATTCCGGACCAGTGGCCAAATTTTTCGGATTCCGGGGCCGGTCGGAGACCTGCCGGATTAGAAACCCTTTAATCCGTTTTACCGCCCGGCTGGTGACATAAGCAGGGGCACAGGCAAACGGAGTTTCAAAACTGATTTCTTTCCGATGTTTCTCCAATAGCCTTAGAACCTCCTGGTTTGCTTCGGCCAAATAATCCCGGAATGCAACTATCGTTGTAGCCTCCATTTGGCCGGTCCGGTAGGCGTCCTTCTCAATCAACTCTTCTGTGCTCTCCATAAAGACAAAAATTATAAACAGGAGGAGGAACAGCAGAGAGATTATTACGAAGATATTCACCCTTTTTAACTGCACGCTACCCCTTTTAGATACATTAAACTCTCCCCGATTTTAGCACATCTCCTCAAAACTAAAATTAACCTTCCTCTCCCATTTTTCCGCTACCGATGGCACTTCTTCAATATTTACTCCCAGAGAGATAGGTGCAATCTGTTAAAATGTAGGCCTCGTGCATCTCCCCAGCGGGAACCTTCAACCGATCTCCGGCTTTTAAATAAAATTTTTGCCCTTTACTGTTGATAAGCATCATCTCCCCCTCTAAAATAATCCGAACTTCTTCGTACTGGTGGCAGTGGGTCGGATAGTAGACCCCACCCCGATCGGTCCAGAGAAAAATATCCCGATATCCCTCCCGCTCCAACTCCTCCTTTAATTCATCTACCCTTCTCTTCAGCGGTGCCATTTTTACCTCCTTTTCTCTCCAGCCACCCCTTTGCTATCCCAATTGCTCCCTCTATTGACGGGGTAGCCGGTATTAAAATCTCCCCTTTCCAAAATTTTTTCAACTCTTTCTCCGTCCTTCTCCCAATTGCCACCGCCACCTCCCCAACCACCCTACTTTTCCGGAAAAGGCACCGGACTGTAAAAGGGGAGGTAAAAATTGGGATCCCCTCCACCACCGGGGGCAACTTTTCACTGCACCTAGTCCGGTAGAGTATTACCTCCTTTACTCGGTGGCCCAAATTTGCCAAAAAGGGGGCCAATTCAGTGGCCAACACCTCCCCCCGGCAGAAGAGGAGGGTGGACCGGGGAAATTGGGCCAGCAGCTGAATCAGTGTAACCCCATACCCTTTCCCAACCCCAACCACTTTTCCCCCAAACCGCTCCACCTCCCGTTTAGTTCCCTCCCCAACCACTACCGCTGGAATCTGGTGCCACTGGACCCCCAACCGGTCCAACCCCCTAACCCCATTTTTGGAGGTGAATAGGAGTAAATCCACCCCCTCCAACTCCACTTTTGGGGAGAGATACTCAATCTCTATCCCCGGGAGATGGAAAACCCCCTCTACCAGTGGGGGGTCTGGGGAGAGAAGATAAATCACTCTCCCCCCCTTCCTTTCCCAATCTCCTCCAAAAATTGGTCCAATTGATACCGGGCCCGGTACTCTTGGCTCATTAAATGGATTAAAATGTCCCCCAAATCTATTACAATCCAGTCATCGCTCTGGTCAATCCCGAAAAACTCTTCCCCCGCCGGTTTCAACTTCTCCTTTAAATAGTCCAAAATTGCATACCCATGTCGGTCTGCCATAATTGTGGCCACCACTACAAAATCCACATAATAACTACTCCCCCTCAAGTCGTAGAGGTGGAGGTCCAACCCCTTCTTCTCTTCAATCAACTCTTTAATTTTGTGAACCCTCTTCAACTCCATAGAACTCCTTTATCTCCTCCAAAATTTCTATTGGAATCTCCCGGAA
The DNA here is from genome assembly GCA_039831255.1 of Campylobacterales bacterium. Taxonomy (GTDB): domain Bacteria; phylum Campylobacterota; class Campylobacteria; order Campylobacterales; family Nautiliaceae; genus PUXY01. The sequence goes on along the minus strand of JBDONQ010000148.1, from coordinate 531 downwards.
CTCCCCCCCCCTAATTCGGGTGGAAGAGATTGGCACCTGAACCGGCAATAGATATTTTACCTGATACTTCTCTAACAATCGGGGGTCCACCTCTCCCCGGGTGGCCACCACCAACTCCCCCAATTCCAGCAACTCCCTCCACCGGTACCACTTCTCCAAATTTTTCAGATTGTCACTCCCAATAATCCAGTAGAGGGGCCCCTCCCGGTAAATTTTCCGAAAATGGGAGAGGGTCTCAATCCAGTAAACCGGTCTCTGTTGACCAATCTCCCAATCGGAGATTTGGACCCGGGGGTCTTCGGCAAAAATTTTCCGAAGCCACCGAAGTCGAAAGGGGGGTGGTGCTGAGACCCCCCCTTTTAGCGGATTTTGGAAAGCTGGAACTACTATAACCCTCTCCACCGGCAGTAATTCCAACCCCTGGCGGACCACCTCCAAATGGCCCCGGTGGGGGGGATCAAAACTCCCCCCAAAGAGGGCCACCCCTCTATGTTCGGTACTCGGCATTGATTTTGACATACTCATAACTCA
>JBDONQ010000133.1:0-4554 GCA_039831255.1 Campylobacterales bacterium | reverse complement strand
TTGGCCATTTTCTACACCTTTCTAATTTTTACAATTGTCTCATTCATGGAGGCAGCTCCAATAATTGGGTCCACCCGATCTTCAGCAATTTGAGCTTGGGAAATTCCGTTGTCATACCCCAGTGTGAAGTATTTGGACTGGCTTCCCAATCCAGTTGCGATAAAGATTGTGTCTTCCCGAATCCGTTTAGTTGGGTAGACTTTCCCCCGCACTTTTACCCCCTGCCGGTTGGTCAACTCCACCTCATCTTTAAATTTAAGCCCCAGTTTTTGGGCTACTTTATCATTAACCCAAATGTAGTTGTAGTTCATTAAATCCAGTAGCAGGTAGTTATTTGGGTGGGAACTCTGGGTAAAGTAGCCGTGGCGACCAATTACCAATCGCACTTCCCCTTTTTCAGTTTTTGGCTCCACAAATAGGGAATCCCGCCATTTTGGGAATTTTTCCAGAACCTCGCGCTCTCCAGTGTAGGGGTTTTTAAACTTTTTCCCGACAATGTTCTCCAAAGCCAGATTGATAAATGGCCCATCCTTTTTTAGAATGCAGTAATCCTCTGGAAGGGTGGAGTATTTTTTGTAGAGGGAGTAGATTAGCTCATGGCGATTTTTTATATCTTTTTTGAAAGTTTTATATTTCGGGTCGATAATTCCGGCTTTTATCACTTTTTCAATCCCCGGCCAGTAAACCCCGTACTTTTTCAAAATTTTTGCTGGCAAATCCCCATAAAGGCTTTTCATTACCTCTTCATTGAACTCTTCTGGGGTTTTTTCATAAGCGGCAGAGAGTTTAAAAGTTTGGATATCCAAATCATCTTCAGAGGAGTGTTTTACAATTGCCTCCACAACTTCAGGTGGATATTTGGCCTTTAATTGATCCAATTTTAGAGAGAAGTCGTCATTTAAGTATTCAGCTAAATTGAACCCTTTTGGATATGGAACCCCCAGCTCCTCTTGATCCCAAGTGTATTTGAATGTAATTGCGGCCAAATCCTTCTCAATCTTTTCAGAGAGCTCTTTTAAAATGTAGTAGAGGGGCTTTGTATCATAGAGGGGTTTTGCCGCAGCCCATCGGGCCCCAATCATCGGCTCCCTCAATGTTCCGAAGGATTTTAGTGGGGAGGTCCGTTCCAGATAGACTGTATCGGGGAGAATTACATCGGCATACATCGCTGTATCGTTGGGGAGAATATCAATTACAACGACCAAATCCATTGTCTCAAACATTTGTTCAGTCTTCTCCCGCCTTGGGACCGATTGAATTGGGTTTTCTCGGTAGATAAACATCCCCCGAACCGGGTACTCATTCTCCTTTAACTTCTCCCCATTTCTCCATTTTGTATTAATCTCCAATACTTTATCCCGGAAAATTTGCCACGATCCTTTTTGGGGATTTAGCAGTGGGAAAGAGTCGGGTTCTACAGTTCCAGTATCAATCCGGGTTTTTGCATTGTCGTAAATTGGGAAATCTTCGTATTCATACTTTTCCACTTTTAGTCCATGATTCAGCAGAATTCCCCCGGGCCTGTTTACACATCCGTGGAGGGCGTTAAAAATAGCCTGAGCCCGGCGGAACTCAAAATCTTGATAGTACCAAGTAGATTTCCGGCTTCGGTAGCAGTTGGCCGCCCCTTTATACTTTTCAGCGGCTTCGCTAAACTCTTTTGTAAGCCGGCGGATTGTCTCAGCTGGGATTTCAGTAATCTTCTCAGCCCACTCTGGGGTATATTTACTCCCCTCTCCAGTTGTGAAGTAATCGACCAAATCTTGCAAATTATTGGTGTACTTCTGATGGTAGTCGGCCTTATAAGGGGTGTTATAGTAACCTTTGTTGATAGTCTCGTGAATCATTGCCAACATTAACGCCAAATCGGTCCCCGGTTTAATTGGGATAAACTCATCCGCTTGGGCAGCGGTATTGGTGTACCGGACATCGATATAGACCACTTTCGCCCCCCGTTTATGGGTCCGGCGGAATAGGTCCAATGTATCGGGGGTTACAATCGCCTCAGCCCGGTTGGCCCCCAACATTAATACATATTTGGACTTCTCAAAATCGGCACTCCCCCAGCTACCGTAGGTCAACTTATTGGCCAAAAAGGCAGGGGCAAAACAGGTGGTAAAGTGGTCTACAAAATTGGCACTCCCAACCCCATCCTTAAAAGTTGCAAAGAGGGGTTCCTCCGCTCCAGCCCCAGCTCCAAAGGCGATTGCACTCCGGTTATCCCGCTCCTCCTCCAAAATTTTTACCATCTTTTTTCGAATATACTCGTAAGCCTCCTCCCAACTCACCTTTTTAAATTTCCCCTCTCCCCGTTTTCCAACCCGAATTAGAGGTTGACCCACTTTTGCCCGGTCCGGATCGTAAGCAGCAGCAATTCCAGCATTCCCCCGGGCACATGCAAAACTCCTAGATTTGGTGAAAAGGGGATTTGGATCCAACTTTTGAATTTTTCCATCCACATTCCGGGCAATGAACCCGCACATATTTACACACATTCCGCAAAAAGTCGGGATATACTTCGCATTTTTAATCTCCGCCTCTTTTTGGGCCTTTAAATCTTCGGCATCCTCATAGGCAGAGAGCCCAAAGGCTGAACTACTGGCCAGCCCAACCCCAGCTGCCACTGCTACTGAGGTTTTTAAAAACTCCCGCCGTTTTAAATCGACAATTTCCGCCATCCTCGCTCCTTTGAGATTTGGAAAGGATTTATCTTTATATTATATAACAATCGGCAAATTTAGCCAGAAAAACTCCAAATTATAAAAATTTATTTGTAGTGTCGATAAAAATTTATTGATTTTTTTCTATCTTTCCTTCCTTCATTTTGCTATAACTATCTCAAATAGAACAGAAAGGTAGAGAGATGGCCACTAAAATTGAGCTCCAAAAGCCTTTTGAAGAGTTTCCACTCTCTGAAAAAATTGAAAAAGTGGAAGAAGTGGTAAAAAAGGAAATTTTGCCGATGTTGGCAATGGATGGGGGATCTTTAGATGTAATGGATATCCGAGAGGGGGCCAATCGGGATACATACATCTATGTAAAGTATCGGGGGGCCTGTGCCGCATGTGCAATGGCTGGGGGGGCAACCCTTTTTGCGATTGAGGAGACTCTCCGGAAACGGCTGGGGAGTGATAGAATAAGGGTTGTTATCCTTTAAAAGTTGGGAAGGAGAATGGAATGGTCTTGAAAACCCCGTTAAAATCAGACTCTATTAAAATTTTACTACTAGGAAGTGGGGAGTTGGGAAAAGAGGTGGCAATTGAGGCCAGCCGGCTGGGGTGCGAAGTGGTAGCGGTAGACCGGTATCCAAATCCCCCGGCCAGTTTGGTGGCCCAGCGGAGTTACACAATTGATATGCGGAATTTTGAACAGGTGTTGGAGGTAATTGAGCGGGAAAAACCTACCTATATTTTGCCGGAGATTGAAGCGATAAATATTGAAGCTCTCTTTGAAGCGGAGAGAAGGGGGTACCGGGTAATTCCCAACGCTGAAGCGGTCAATAAAACGATGAACCGGAAAAATATTCGAAAATTTACCGCGGAGGAGTTGGGGTTGAAGACCTCCCGGTACCGGTTTGTCTCCAATTTGGAAGAGCTCCGGGATGCGGTGGAGGAGTTGGGGTATCCCGCTGTGGTGAAACCGATTATGTCCTCTTCAGGCCATGGGCAGTCGATTGTCCGGGAACCGGAGGAGATTGAAAAAGCGTGGGAGTTTGCCCAAACGGATGCCCGGGGGAGTGCTGAAGAGTTGATTGTAGAGGAGTTTATCGATTTCGATTATGAGATTACCCTTTTAACGGTTCAAAATTCGGAAGGGGTGAAATTTTGCCCCCCAATTGGCCATATCCAGAGGGATGGAGATTATATTTTCTCTTGGCAACCGATGGAGATGAAGCCGGCAGTTTTGGAGAAAGCCCAACAGATGGCCCGAAAGGTGGTGGAAGGGTTAGGGGGCCGGGGGATTTTTGGGGTAGAGATGTTTATAAAAGGGGATCAGGTCTACTTCAGTGAAGTTTCCCCTCGACCCCACGATACTGGATTGGTGACACTGGTAACCCAAAATCAAAGTGAATTTGCCCTCCACATCCGGGCGGTGTTAGATTTGCCGTTGGATTTTAAATTAATCGGCCCCGGGGCCAGTGGGGCGGTGAAGAGTTCAGTGGAGAGCTTTAACCCTAAATTTAAATTTTCCCAGGAGGTGTTTCAGGAGGGGGTCCGGTTGGTAATTTTTGGGAAACCGGAAGCCCATCGGGGGCGACGGATGGGGGTTCTCCTCTACGAGGGGCCCAATCCACTGGAGAAGGTTCAACAGTTAATTTCAAAAATAGAGATAATTGGATAGAGGTGGAGGGTAAAAGGGGGGAAACCCCTCCCTTTCATTGGAGAGATTGGAATTGAAGTTTGAGGGGTAGGGGAGAGGAGGTAAAAAGGGCCATTATTTTTAGGATTTTTAAAATATAGAAAAAATCTCCTTTTCATTTTACAAAAAACCGCCGTAAAGCCCTCGGATTTAAAGGTTGGGGTATTAAACTTTGGAATAGATGGTATAAGAGGG
>JBDONQ010000127.1:0-4668 GCA_039831255.1 Campylobacterales bacterium | reverse complement strand
GGGGTAATCGCCCTCCGGACTCAAGTGGAGCGACATAAATCCCCCACTTTCGCCTCCCTCCACGATTTTGCGGTTCTGTTTCAGATAAATGAAACCCGGTTGAACCGGAGAGATTTGGTAATCCTCCATCCGGGGCCGGTAAACCGGAATGTGGAATTGAGCGACGGAGTTGTGGATGGCCCCAACTCCTTAATTTTGGAGCAGGTCCGAAACGGGGTTGCGGTCCGGATGGGGGTTTTAAAATATTTATTGACGGAGGCACCCAATGTATCGGTTAGTGATTAAAGATTTACTCTTTAAAACTGTAATTGGGATAGAGAAGTGGGAGAGGGATATAAAACAACCGCTGGTGGTCAATTGCCAGATTGACTATCCCTCCAAAAGTGAATATATTAATTATGTAGATGTGGCCCACACAATTAAAATTTTAATAACTGAAGGCCATTTTGAGTTACTGGAGGATGCGCTGGACGCGCTGGAGGCGGTTTTAGTGGAGAAGTACCCCCAAATGAGACGACTCTATATTCAAATTTGCAAACCCAATGTGTTGAGAGATGCTGTTCCCTGCGTAGAAATCTTAAGGTTTTTTTAACCTGTGTTATAATTTTTCAACACTCCAAAAAAGGGGGGTCCGATGGGTAGCGGAGTAAAGGAGGATATAGTGCGGATTTTAATTATTGAACCCGATTCAAAACTCCTGGAGCGGATAAGAGAGCGGTTAATTGGAGAGGGGTATCGGGTGGATGAGACCCTCTCAATAAAAGATGGGGAAATCTTTTTAGGGTATCGGAATTTTGATTTAGTAATTGTGGATGGGGATGGGTCCCAGGGAGAGTTGTTCAGTTTTGTCCACTCCGCCCGACAGGACCCCTATTTAAAAATTGTAGTCCTCTCCTCAGACCATTCTGAAAAGAATGAGATAAAACTCTTAAAACTGGGGGCCGACGACTACATCCGGAAACCGTTCAATCTGGAGCTATTGGTGGCCCGGGTAAACGCCCATCTCCGAAACCGGGAGGGGGAGGTACTCCGGTACGGGGATTTGGTAATTGATAAAGGAGAGGAGAAGGTCTATTTCAAAGGGGTTGAGAGTGGACTCCGGGGGAAACCTTTTGAGGTATTCCTCCATTTAGCTCAGCATCCCCATCAAGTAATCTCCAAAGAGCAGCTTCTCCACGCAATTTGGGAGGAGCCGGAGATGGTAACCCCAAATGTGATAGAGGTTGCAATTAATCAGATTAGAAAGAGAGTTGACAAACATTTCAAAATTGATACAATAGAGACAATTCGCCGAAGAGGCTATAAATTCTGTTATCCAAAGGAGTAGAGATGTCCCTAATGATTACGGAAGAGTGTATCGCCTGCGACGCCTGTGTGGAGGAGTGTCCAAATGGGGCAATTGAACCGGGGGATCCAATTTATGTAATTGACCCGGACCTTTGCACTGAGTGTATTGAACACGGGGGAGAGCCCCAATGTGTTCAGGTTTGTCCAGTGGACGCAATTGTCCCAGACCCGGACAATGTGGAAACAGCGAAAGAGCTCCGACTAAAGGCCCAGCTCCTCCACCAACGGCAGTAGGGGGGTCCTCTGCCTCCTCTTCTCAACTCTCCAAATCCCTTCCAACCAATCCACTTTAAAATTATCAATAACCGAAAGGTTTTCAATGGCGAGAGTGACAGCAGTAATAGATATTGGCTCAAACTCGGCCCGGATTGCAATTTTTAAACGGACCAGCCGATTTGGGTTTTATCTCCTCCGGGAGGAGAAGAGTAGAATCCGGATTAGTGAAGGAGCCTACCTTCACAATGGAGATCTCCAACCGGAGGCGGTGGAGAGGGGGATAAAAACGTTAAAAGAGTTTATTTTAATTGCCAAATCGTTGAAGGCCCGGAAAATTTTAGCGGTGGCCACCAGTGCAGTCCGGGATGCTCCAAACCGGGGCTATTTTCTCCAGCGGGTGAAGCGGGAGGTGGGGATTAAAATAAAAGTGATAGATGGGGAGGAGGAAGCCCGGCTGGGGGGGATTGCCGTTGGAAATCTCCTCGACCGGGAGGACGGAATTTCGGTGGACATTGGGGGGGGGAGTACGGAATTTTCAGTCATTAGGAAGAGAAGGGTCTACTCCCCAATTTCTCTAAAGTTGGGGACAGTTCGGTTAAAAGAGCTCTTTTTCGATCGGGGGGATATTGAAGGGGCTCGGGGATATATCCGAGAGCAGTTGGCCCAATTGGGGGAGGAGTTCCGGGGAAAAGTGGTATTTGGAATTGGGGGAAGTGTCCGGGCGATTTCAAAACTTTTAATCGAAAAGAGTAGATACCCGTTGGATATTCTCCACGGGTACACCTATTCAGTCCGGGAGGAGTTGAAATTTATTGAAAAATTGATTTATAAAAGTAACCGGGAGCTACTGGAGTTGGGGGTGAAGTTGGACCGGTTGGACACAATCCGGCAGGGGGCGTTAATTTGGGCTGAGGTACTAAAATTTTTAAAGGCGGAGGAGGTGGTCACCAGTGGGGTTGGAATCCGGGAGGGGCTCTTTTTAAAAGACCTTCTCCGGAATGCCGGGGGTCGATTCCCCGGCAATTTTAACCCGTCCGTCCGGACAATTGTGGACCTGTATCAAATTGATACCTCCCTCTCCGCTTATGAAACAAAAGTTGCAATGGAGCTCTTTGACCTGTTAAAAGGGGAGTTTCAGTTGGATGAGAAATACAAAAAACACCTCAGCTACGCTCTAAAACTCTCCCGGGCTGGGAATTTAATCGACTTTTACGAAGCCCATAAACACACGGATTACATTTTACTAAACTCCCTTCACTACGGATTTAGCCACCGGGATCGGCTTTTAATCTCCAAAATAATCCGATTCCACAAAAAGCGGGAGATTAAAAAACGGGATTTGGGAGAGCTGGAGCCCCTCCTCCCCAAAAAAGAGATTTTGGAACGGCTTTGCTTCCTATTTTGGGTTGCAAAAGTGGTCAATATCACCAACTCAAAACCGAAAGTGGAGATTCAAAAGAGAGGGGGAGAGATTGTAATTACCGGGGAGAACCTTTTTTTAGCCTCCCGGGAGATAAACCGTCGCCCCCACCTCTATCCGATTCGAATAGTGGAAGAGGGGAAGAACCCCACCCCAGAACAGGGGTAAAAAAAGGGAGAAAGGGGAGAATTTAAAAAAGGGATTCAATGGAATGGGAAAAGGTTTTAATAGAGATGGAGCGGTTACGGCAGGAAGCCAATTGGGCCCAGTGGGAGCGAAGAAGGTTGGAGGGGGAGGTGACCCAACTCAGGGGGGTAATAGAGGGGTTGGAACGGGAGATTAATCGGAATTTCACTGCTCTTCAACAGGCCTACCGGGAGGTGGAGGAGGTTAAAAAAGAGATTAGCCGGTTTGGAGAGGGGGTGAGAGTGGTCCCCCTCTTCCGGAAGTTAAAGGAGTATTGGGAAGGGGTCCAGTTGATTGGGGAGGGGGTGGGGCTCCTCCCGGAGAAGAGAGCAGAGATTTTAACTGGGTTAGAGGAGATTGGGTGGGAGTTGGAGTTGGGGAGACTCTTTGGATTGGAGCAGTTTCCAGTGGTCTGGGTGGTAGGGGAAGTTGGGGAGTTGAAACTCTTTTTAAAGGAGATTTTAGGAGAGGAGAGGGGAGAAGATATTGTTGGGGGGTGGAGAGGGAAGGTCCCCCTTCTGTTGGGGCCCCTCCCTGAGGAGGGGGAACCTTTGCTCATCTGGAGGGAGGGGAGAGGGGCGGGGACCCTTCAACAAGCCCCCCAAACAATAGAGGAGCAAAAGCTTGGAAAGGATTTTCTCTTTAAATTAGCTCCATTCTTTTGGCGGGTTTTAATCCCCTCCCCAATAAAACTGAACCTTTTCTTCTTCTCCCTCCCCACCCCTGACGAAGAGAGGGTTGAACATCTCTTCCAAAGGCCTCTGCCGGGGGGGATTATCTTCTCCTCTTACTCCCCGGAGTTGGGAGGGGTCATAAAAAAGGTGTTAAAGGAGAGAAAGAATTCCCCATATCCAGTTGAAATTTTTGAGGTCGATTTTAAAAGGAAATTGGAGGGAGATGGGAAATTCTCCCGTCGGAGCTTTAACTCCAACTTTTTTATAGGGGGGGAAATTGGAATAGTTGGAGAGCTTTTACAAAAATGGGAGAGGGAGCTTTCCCCAGCAGGGGAGTTATTGGAGAGTCAACTCCGGGAATCGGAAAAAAAGGTTACAGGTTCCACTTCCGATTCCACAATTTTTAATCAATTAATGGAACTGGTCCAACAGGTTAGAGTTGAAATGTTGAACTCCCAAACCCCCCCTCCTCCCTCTTTAGACCAGTTAGAGCTGGTCCTTCTTGAGGATATATTAACCCATTCCTCCATCGAATCGGACCTTTTTTTAAAGGGGTGGGAATTAATTTGGAGGGGGATAGAGGGAGAGTAAAATAGTTTAAAATCTTTTTCTCCCAACTGAGTAGAGGATGTTTCCAGCTGGAATTGAGAAATGGAGGAGAGGGGTTTAGTGGAGGAGCCCCGCCTCTTTTAACGCCCGCCGGGCCCCGGGGTGGAGCCACCGAAGGTCAAACCCCTTCACCAAATCAGATTTCCGAACCCGTTTCAACGCCGGGGCCAGTAGCCGAAATTCGTCAAAGTAGTTCAAAAAAGTTTTTGTCAACTG
>JBDONQ010000186.1:0-15919 GCA_039831255.1 Campylobacterales bacterium | reverse complement strand
AAGCAGTTTCAGAAAGGGCTCCCTTTCTACTGGAGGGGATGTCAGCTGGATTGGCAATTCTGTTTTCAACTCCTCCCCAGACTGGAGAGAGGGGGGGCTAACCGGGAGGAGAAACGGTTGAGGGAATATCTATGCACCCATTTCCCAACAAATCCCTCCTGCCAAAAAAAAGGGGGAACATCTAAAAAAGAGGGGATTAGCCATTCTCCCCCTTTTTAAGCTATTCGAACAAATTTTTCTTTAGAAACTGGTAAGCCCAATTGACCTTTTTCGCCTCCTCTTCAATCGCCTGTCGGGCACTTTCCGGTAAATTTTGGTACCGATCTGGGTGGAGCTCCTTCATCTTCTGTCGGTAGGCTTTTTTCACCTCATCCCAACTACTTCCTTTGGGGATCCCCAAAATCTTAAAAGCCTCCTCTTGCTGATTTCCTCCTCCACCGGAGAAAAACTCTCCCCCTCCTCCTTTTACGAAAACTTGATACCCCTCTTCAAATAGAAATGGGTCTAAATGGAGATTCGTTAAGATCTCTTTTAAGATTTTCTCTTCTTCCCTCTCCAGTCCCCCTTCAATTGCCGCTAGATGAAACATTAAAAGGTAAATTCCCTCTCTAAATTCTGGGTCCTCCACAGTGGCAGAGTAGAAGAGATCTCCAATTTGATAAATTGTAAAAGGGGCTTCTTTCATCCGATTAAAAATCCTCTTCCCCTCTTCAAACCCCTCCTCTTCCAGTTGAAACACTTCCCTGAAAATTCGTCCTACTTCTTGGGCCTCTTGCTTACTCACTATTCCATCGGCTTTTACTATTTTTGCCAATAATCCAATCCCATACTCTATTTTGCTTCCCGGAACCGGTTTTGCCAAAAAAAGGTGGCCACAATTTCCACATCTTAGAATCTCCCCCTCTCTTCCTTTTACTATAACAGATTTTTGACAATGGGGGCAGATGAATCTCCTATTCCCCTGTTCCCCCTCCTTCTCCAACTTTTTTAAAATTTTCTCCCATTGGGCTCCCACCACTACCCCAATTAACCCCCCAATTGGCCCCCCAATTAAAGCCCCCCCTACCCCGAATAGGATTGCTCTTCCAAACCCCATCCAATCCCTTTTTTAGAACTCTTTTTCAATTTTAGCACCTCCAAATTGAAAGGGAGATAGGAGACCACCTCCCTATTCAAATTGGTCATCTGTTGACCAATTACTCTCCTCCAATAGGAGAGATTTTTTTTAATTTCAATTTTTCCATCGATTGAGCGGGGTAAAATTTAGCGACCCGCTCCCTCTAAATTTTAACAAGTTATAAGGAGCTTCTCCGTTTATTGGTAGGTGACTTTCTAACCTAAGATTAACTCAATTAGAGCTACCTCGACAGGCCTAATCCCCCTCCAACGGTAGTCAATGGTAACTCAATTTTGGGCGATTCCAGACTCTATCGGAAAGTTTATTTTTTTAATCTATCCCTATTTATTACATATTTTTGAAACTGGAGCAAATCTATTGAATTATCCCTCTTCGATACTATTCGACTTTGGATTGAAGCAATCCAAGAAATCTGCTCCAAATTGCATTTGCTATAATGATTTTTAACGGTTCCTTTAACAGATAAATTCCCGATTCTCGTCTATTAACCGTTTTAAGAGTTTGTGTAGTAAATCTATTGATTGGCAATTTTTAGCAAATCCCGCCGAAACCATCGCCTTTTAATGCGGTGATGAAAGGCGGATAAAAAAAATTCTCGGAAATTTAATTTCCGTTTGAATTTTTTTATAAATAAAGTAGGGGCTGGAGCAGTCTGAATTAATGGCTGTGGAGGTAGCTCTGGCGGGGTCTGTTTATACAGACTAGTCATCTACCTGTGAAGCAGGAAGCCCGCCTTTTAAGGCGGGGTAGCTCACCTGTGACCCTGCTAACCTTTGTCTAGCCTTCCCCCGTCTCTCACTTCCTTTCTATCTGAAATAAATCTCTTCTCTTTTTTTTGAGCAACTTTGGAAGGGGTATTTTTTTACCGCTATTTATTATTAAAAAATGTTTCAATCCTAGAGTTTCTTCTTTAACTTTGGTATGTATAGCTTGTTGTTATTAATTTTGAAATCCTGAGGAATTTGCAAGGATTTTGCTATTTCTCTAACATCAAGTAATAGATAATACCCTTTGAATATAGCAAATTCATCTTCTCCCTCCAACCCTTTCCATAAAGTATTCTTTAATGAAAAGGGGGGATTCCCCTTTTCCGTTTTTTCAAATGGAAAAACCGTCTTAAAAAAGGGACCCTTTCACCCTTTCCCAAAACCCTACCAATAAATTTGAACCCGATTTCCTCCCCTCTTCAACTTTTTGTCGGCCTTTTCCTTTCTAAATTTTAACTCTCTTAAAAAAGGGGGCTTTTTGAGAATCGGGATGAAAGGATTTAAATTATCAGAGGAAAAGGGCTTAAAAATTAAGAAAAGTTCCCCATTTAAACCGGCCCCCCTCAAAAAATCGGGAATTTTAAAAAAAAGAAAGGGGTCTCTAAAAATTTTAAAACTGCCGGTTAACTTCAGAGGGGGAGATTGAGTGTCCAAATGGTTTTTGGGATTGAATTTTTAAATCCAAACTTTTAATCTCCCACTTCCCCCCCAACTGGTCAAAATGGCCCCCCCGAACTGGTTCAATTATCACCCCTTCCAATAAAAGGGGTTTTGGAAGCTCAATTTTATGGCTCTTCTCCTCCTGATTCCCACTGGGTACCACTTCCCCTAAAATCTTTTGCTCTCCGGAAGGGGTTACCCCAATTATCCGAACCCTACTCCCGCTCCCCGGTCGGTAATCCCCATCCCACTCTATTAAACTGATTTCTTCGACCAGTGCCGGTTTTGGAAGTTTAAATTGGTAAGCCACTCGAGTCTGCTGATACGGCACCTCCCCCAAATGGAGTCGCTCTCCAACCCTTCTCACCTGCTGAATAGAGTTTACTTGCCGGAATTGGGTCATTGGAATTTTAATCCTCTCCCGGTTTACCGGTTCCCGTTGGGCCACATAGTTGGGGGCAATCCCCTCCACTTCCAGAGTGCCGGGGGGCAATTCCACCTCTTTTCCAGTAGATGGAACCTCAGCCATCCCTATCACCTCCCCTTTCCGGTTGTAAAATTTCACCTCCCCAGGGATTGGACGATTCTGTTGAAGGTCCCACAACTCCACTTTTACAACCCGGGGGAGGGGGGCTAAGGTGGGGGAAGAGGAGGAGTGGGAAGGGGCTGGAGAAGGGGATTGGGAATTGGAGGGAGAGGAAGGGGTAGTGGAAAGGGGGGTCTGGTGGGAAAGGGGCTCTTTTGAGGAATCTTCCCCCCCTCCAAAAATTGGAAGGGGCAAACTGCACCCCCGGAGGAGGAGTAACAGCAGAAGAAGCCCCCCCACTACCCCCAACCCAATTAACAACCATTTCACCCAATTGGGAACCCTCCTCCTCTCTTCCCCTATCTGAAATTGGAATGAGAGTTTCCCCCCGGGGGGAACCTTCCCCACCCGGTGGAGATGATACTCAGGGATCAGGAGTTGAACTTCCCCCTCCTCCCCTATCCATCGAACTTTTCCAGTGGAGTCGGTCTCCAGCTCCCACCCCTTCCCTCTCTGCTGGATTATCACTTTTACCCCCTCCACCCCCTTTCTCCCCTCCCGGAGTTGTCGATAAACCCACACTTCCACCTCCCCCGGTCTCCCTTTCTCCCCCAACTTCAACCGGGAGGAGTGGCTCTCCTCCCCTCCAGCAGACTTCTCCTCCTTTCTCCCAACATCCCCGGACCTTTGGTCGGAACGGGTTGTGGGTTCCACCGGAAACCGGTCCCACCCTATCAACTTTGGAATTAAATCCCGCTCTGCATTAAACCTATCCTCTACAAACCCCCAATTGACTAATACAACCCGGTCGGCCCCCCGGATGTAGTAGAGGGAGTCCCAATTGGGGATTTGCAACATCTGTTCCAACAACTCCCGGAGACCGGGGGTACGGTAGGTGTAGAGATTTGTAAATATAGGGGTCAATTGGGCCCGGAGTAACTCCCGAACCCGTTCCTTCTCCCGGTCGGTTAACTGGGAGAAGGGGACCGGCTCCCCCTCCCACCGGGTGGACCAGAGGATTCGATTCTCCCCAATCTGTTTCGGCTCAGCCAGTAGGTCCAAACTCTCCCGGAAACGCTCCCGGATTGTCTCGTAAAAAGCCTCCACTTTTGTCCGGTATCGGGAGACCGGTTTTAACCCGATTAAAGAGGTCTCCGCCACTCTCATTTGCAACTACCTATTAACAATTTTTCAGGGGTGCACTTCTCTCCCCCTTCGGTGGAGCTTACCTCTTTCCCAATCTCCCACCCCTCTTTAAAGGGGAGATAGTATCTCCAGCCAGGGATTGGGAAGAGTTGGAATCGGACCTCTTTCCATTTTGGGTGCCCCTTCTGCTGGAGAAGCCTCCGGACTTTGTAGAGTTGAATTGCCAATTTCCGGACATCGGAAGCCACTTGGGTATCTGAAGAGTCCCGGATTATCAACAGAGACCGGACCCCAATTGTCGGAATTGGCTTTTGAAGGTGGAGATTTGGGTAACTGGCGGGGGAGATTTCCACATTTTGGTAGCTGAGGTAGGGGCGATTCCCATCAAAAGGGAGGAGTTTAAACTGGGCCGGGTCCAAATTTTGAACCTTTTCACAAGGTTGGCCACAGACCAGTAAGATCCAATCTATCTTTCCCTCTTTTAAAAATTGGAGACCCTGCTGGAGAGAGGGAACTGGGACCATTTCCGCTACAGAGTTCCCCAATACATATTTGGCCAATAGGGCGGTGGTTAACCCACTTCCGCTATTTTTAATGATTCCAAATTTTCGCCCTTTTAAATCCTCAAATTTTTGAAAAGGGGCCCCTTTCCGAACAATTAAGTGGACCTCCTCCAGATAGAGGGGAAGGAGTAGTTTTACCAACTCCCCCCGGAGACGGATTGTTGGATTGGTGCTCCGTTTTACCGCCTCAATTACATCCTGTTGGACAATCCCAAACCGCTTCTCCGGGTCCAATGCCATCAATTTTAAATTTTCTACAGAGCCGTGGGAGGGGAGAACCTCCAAATTCACCCCAACTGGACTGGCCACATATCTTTTCAAATCCTCCCCAAATCGGTAGTAGGTCCCAGAGGGGGCCCCAGTTACAATCTGGTACCCCCAACTGAGGACCCCGGCAACAATTAACCCCACTAATTTTCCCAATTTTCCCATCTCTATCCCCTTATTCCAAAACTTTATTCACAATATCCTCCTGCTCCCCCTGTTGGGCTGGGGATTGGCCTCCCCCCTGTTGGGCTGGGGGGGTCGGTTGGGAGACCTCTTTTCCACCTCCCCAAGAGGGGGGCTTCACCGGGGCTATCGCAGTAGTCACTTGAGCTTGATGGGGTTTATACCAGAAAAGGTAAAAAGCGATTCCCCCACCTATTAACAAAAGGGCTCCAATCCCGAGCCAGAGGAGGAGCCTACCCTTTCCCCCTTCAGTTGGCCGTTTTTTTGAGCTGGTCCCAGTGGAAGTGGGATTACTCCAGCTGGAGGGGGTCCCCCCCGGCGGAGGGGGTGGAGGGGGGGTCTGGTTTAAATTTGCCCGGTTTAAATTGGGGCTTTCTCTCCTGACTGAACTCTCCCCCGGCTGGGGGGTTGAAGGGGGGGGAGTAGAGGGTTTTTGGGTTTTGCTTTCCCTCCCAATCGTTGGTTGAGTCTCCGGTTGGGGGGTAGGTTCACTCCGTCGTCTCTTTGCCATTGCCACCTCCTTTCAATTTTGAACTTTTCAATTTAAATCCCCTTTGGACCCCTTCAACCCTACCTTTTTTCAAACTTCAACTCCTTTAACCTTTTTAAAATCTCCCCCAATTTTCGGTTTTCTTCTGGATTTTCAATCCCTCCCCCCTTTTTCCACTTCCATTTCAAATTGGCCACCACTCCCTCTTTAAACCCCAATAGCCACTCCCCAGAGTACCGCTCTCCCGGAAAGGAGTTTTTTAAATCTATCTCTTCAAATTGGGGCACTTTCACCTCAAAATCGGGGTCCCACCTCCGGAAAAGGGGAATCCCCTCCAATTGGGGCCGTTGGGAAGGGGGGAGATAACTCCACCCAACACTCTCAATTAACCGGTTAAAGTAGAGAAGGGTGAGCCGGGAAATTAAGTAAATCATCTGCTCATTTTCCACAAATCGTCGGATAAATGGATCCAACTCCCGCTCCAACCGCTCCACCAATCCGATCCGGTTTATCGTCTCCCGGAGGGTTTGAACTATCCACTGAAACCCCTCTGGAGAGAGCCCAATCTCCTCCCGCTTTTCCCCGCTCCCCTCCTCCTCAACCCGCCGTTGCCACTCCTCCACCAACCGGGCCACAAATTGCCGGGTCTCTTCAGTCACCCTCTCCTGTTCCTCCCCATTCTCCCGGGGAATTAACTCCTCCAACCCCAAAATTTTCCCAAACCACCCTAAATCAACTTGGACCTTTGTCTCAATCTCCACCCCTTTTTCCAATTTTCCGTGGAGCCCCCCCTCCCGGTCCTCAAATTGGAAGAGGGGGTTTTGGATGTAGTAGAGGGTGTTGTAGGGGGTGCTCTCCTTCAATGAGAGAAGGTAGAGGAGCTCACCAAAAGAGTTTCTCTCTTTTAACACCTTCAATGTCAACTCCAGCAATGTTTTCCGGGTCCGCTCCAACACCTGTCTCTGTTCCTCTTCAAAATCTCCACTCTGATAAAACGGCTCCAATTCCCGGAGAGCCTCTTCCGCCAACCGGGAGACTCGCCCCAGTAACTGCTCCCGCCTACGTTCCCAGGTGGTAACTTTAAAAATCCCTTCAATAATCATCTCCACCCCGGTATTACCGGGGGTTGCAACCCGGTCCCATACCTCAGCGGGGTTCGGGATATATTTCCGAACAATTGGAGTGGATACAAAAGACTCCTTCATCTCCCGATTCTGGATTTTGTAGAGCTCCGATGAAAATTCCTCTTTTCCGCCTTTTAAAATTGTCATACGGCCATAGTGGGGGTCCCGGAGGAAGTAAAAATTTTGGAACGGCTTTCCGTCGGCCCAATTCTCAATCCAGTTATCGGAGGGGCGTCCGGTTTGGGATGCGAGCCACTTTTCAATATGTTCTTTAAACCGGGTCTCCCATAGTTCATTGTATTGGGAGATATTCCCCTCCCCGGGGACCAGTGACGGTTTCCCATCCAATTCCACATTGAAAAAGTGGAAAGAAATCATTAAATTGACTGGTTCCCCTTTCCGACCCTCGGGACCCTCCCGATAGTTACTCAACAGCCACTGATCAATCTGTCGAGGGAGAGTGTTTACCTCCTGATTTCCATTTTTTAGAGCCAAATAAAGGGTTGTAATATCGTTAATGTAGGAGTAGTAGTTGAAGAGGAAATTGACCTTTCCCCGGACGAAAGATTCGTGGAGAATATTTTCATCATTGGAGGCGGCCCTTTGGTCCGAGAGGGAGGAGAGTTGCTGAAACTGTTCCAAAATATACCGCTTCCGGACCCGGGCTCCGGGAAAATCGTAAACATCTACCTCTTTAAATCCCCGGCGGAGAGGGTCCTCTTCCAACCGCCGGTCCACTGGGAGGGTCAACTGCCGAACCAGTGCGGTCAGCAGGGCGATATCGACCCCTTCCACAACCCGGTTGCTTGGAAGATGAACCTTTAACTGCCGAACTTGGACCCCCCGGAACAGATTCCCAACTGTTCCCACATCGATAATTGAACTTTTAAAAGTCTCCCCTTCAATTGTAACCGACTTTGGAAGGAGGGCTTCCAATCCAACCCACCCCTCCCGTTGAAACTGCAGTTTTGCCAATAGCTCCGATAACTGGAGAAATAGCTGATTAAAAACTGGGATCTCCCCCCAAAAGAGGGAGAAAAATTTAAGCCGGGCCCGGTAATTGACCCGGGGGATTGTCTCTATTACTTCCCACCAGAGCCCCCCCTCTTGAATCTGTTGAAAAGTGGGGTTCCCCTCCAGATAATTTTGGAGGTAGTTTTTAAAGTAAACTATGTCATCTTCAGTCAACCCATCCCGCTCCTCTGCCCCCGCCAATTGGGCCAGCTCCTGGAGAACCTCCCCAATCCGGTTCCGGTTTCCCCCTCCCGGGAGGGTTGAGTCGGTGATATCCAATGTAAAAGTATCAATTAAAATTAAAGCTATCTCCACTTGGGAGAGGAACTCCACCTCCACTGGGGCCTCTCCGGCCGGGGGTTCCGGGGGAAGGGTAAACCGGGTTACAACCCCACTGGACTCTTTCCCCCCAGTTGGATTTACATACCGGATGTAATCCAAATACCGCCCCTCTTCAAAAAAGGGGTTAAATTGGGGGGGGACCTGTTGAAACTCCAGATAAAACTTCCCCCCGGGGGATTTGAAGAGTTGGGACATTAAATAAGATTTTCCCACTTGGGAGGGGCCATAGACCCCCACTGTCGGTTTGTGGGGAGCTATCCGGACCAAATCCCGGGCTAAAGACCTCCCCTCCTTTAACCGGAGGGCCACCCGACGCCCCTCCTCCCGCTTTAAATTCCGATTTACCCACTGGATACCCCCTTCCAAACTCTCCCGTAGCTCCGAAGTTTTCTCCCTCAGCTCCCGTTGAATTGGGTTCATCTCCTCTCCTTAATAGGAATCCAGCTCCACCTCTCCATAGAGGAGGGTTCCCCCTTTCTCCCCTTTTACAATAAATGAGAGCCCCCGCCCGATTCGGCCCCCCTCTCCAGCCACTGGAATGTGGAGATTTGGATCAATCTCCTCCCACTCTTCTGGAGAGTAGAGGTGGTACCCCTCCAGCCTTTCCGATAGTAACCGACCAATCTCCGCCAAAATCCCCCGGCGGTATGGGGAGGAGAATTCCCGGACCCCTTCAAAGAGTCGGCGACTCTCCCGGTGGAGAAGTCTAGCCACCTCCGAATGGGACACTTTCCCCTCCAGTAACAGCTCCTCCCCCCGCCACAACTCCAAAAAGAGCCCCAAAATTGTAACCCCCCACCCCTCCTCTATCTGGGCTAGTAGGGAGAGGAGATTGGCAAACCGCTCTAACTCTTCCTCCCGGAACCATCGCCGGGCCACCACTTCTACCCCCCCTCTTTTCGCCGAGACCAATTGGGGGCTGGGGCGGGGCTTTTCCTTTCCCTTTTTTCCATTGGTGGAACAGGGACCCCCCTCCCCCCGGTTGGGAGTGGGGAAAAGCTCCTTCGCCCACTTTAAAAAGGGAGGGAATTTCTCCTCCTTCACCCGCTTTGCCATTGGCTACCCCTCATCCCGGGTGTACTGGAACTCCCCTGTGTCCAACCAATACCCCTTTTCTCCAAAGATTGTCCTAAGTCGAATCTCCAAAATCCGGTTTGGAAGGGGTTGACCAAACCGGTTCTCAATTTTAAAGGGATGGAGATGCTCCCCTTCCTTCAACCCAATTACCTCGTAATTGGAGGGGTGGCGCCGGAGATAGATTTTGAAAGGCATCTCCCGGAGATACCGGTCCAAATCGGGGTCTGGGGCGTAGGTAATCTGATAGAGGGGGTTGGCTGGCCAAAGATTGACCTTCTCCCGGTTGGGGAATCGCCCTTCCAAATAGAATTGACTCCGGCCCACCAATACCGGTCCATTGAAGTAGACCCCCTCTTCTCCCCCCTCCTCTTTTGCTACCTCCTCCTCTCGGCGGAACCATAGTTTTTTTAGGAGCCGGCTCTTTGGATCCAACTCTCCAATGTAATTGGCGGTACTCTTAATCTCCCGTTTTAGGAAGAGGGTCTCCAGATGGAAACTGGCTAATCTCTTTAACCGGCCGGCGATTAATCCAATCGCCCCTCCAACTGCAACTGAAGTTTTTGGGTCCTCCACCCGGCCATCCCAACTGGCAAAGGGATACCACTTTCCAATTGGATAATTTTCCAGTGTAATAATTCGGGCTGGGGGGAGGGGGAGATATTTATAAAAAAGTCGGCGAATTGGGGAGAGGGAGGAGATTCGCCCCCCCAAAACTAAATAATCGCACTGGAACTGCTCAATTATCTGGCTCAACCGATGGAGCTCATTCCCCAATGTCTGCTCAATTGTTCGTTCAATCTCCCGGGGTTGGAAAATGTAGAGATTCTCCTCAAATCGATACTTTACCCCCAGCAACTCCTCCACCCGACTATTGATATAGCCGTAGAGGGTTGGGTTTGGGGCATTAACCCCCAACTCCTCAAAAATCTCCCCTATCTTTTTTGAAACTATCTCCCGTTCCCCCCGTTCCAGCAGTTGGAGGGCGTAAAGGGCTATCGGTTGGGCAATCTGATATGAGAATTCCCGTTTAAACTCTTTATCGGTGGCAGAGTGGGTAGAGCCCAACTCTCCAAAGAGGTGGTCCACCACCATCGCCCCTTGGGAGGTCCCGGTTTGGGCTTCAATATTCCTGCGAATGTTGTGGAGGAGAATCCGCTCGACAATCCGTTTCAACACATCATCCCCAGCTATTGAGAACCCCTCGTAAAATTCCGGATATGGGACCAAGTGGAGACCGGAAGTAATCGGAATATTCCGATAACTGCAAATCATTAGGTCGCTGGTTCCTCCCCCAATGTCCAGACTGGCAATTGTAACCCCTTTGCTTTTGGGTAAGTGTTCCAATAGCAGGGGGGAGGTAACCCCCTCATCCCACCCCTTCCGGAGGGGCCGACTCCTCCCCTCCAGTTGGAAAAAGAGCTCCCCCTGCCCCTGATACCGGTTCATCACTTCTCCATAAATAAAAGCCAACTGGAGGGAGGTTCCCTCGTCAAATCCCCACTCCCGTTTCGCCCCAACCTGCTCTCCCCGTTCAAAGAGCCGAAAATCGACGACAATATCCTCTTTTTTCGGGATTACCTCCAAATTTTCAACCGTCCGGTTCCCCGGATCCACTTTCTGGAGATATTGCCGAACAATTTGAACCGCTTCCTCCCCTGCCTCCAAAAAGAGCCGTTTTTCCAAACTGGCCATCCCGGTTGGGGAGGTTAGCACCAACCGCCGGAGAAGCCGTCGCCTCGGCAATTTTCCGTGCCGCTCCCGGAATTGGTGGCTATTAATCACCCCCAACACCTGAAATAGCAACTCCACAATTGAGAAGGTCATCAACGCCCGGCGACTAAATTTCCCTTCCACCTCCGGCTCCACCGGCCGACCCTCCCGGTTGGTCTCACCCCGGTAGTTCACATCTACAAATTTCAACAGATTCTCCCCGGCACTGACCACCTTCTCCTCCCCAGTTGGGGAGTTGAAGTACCAAGGCTCAATTCCCCTCTCCCCATCCCAAAGATACCGCTTTGGACTGGACATCCCAGTTTTTAAAAAGTTTCCCTTCCCCCGGGAGAGTCGCTCCGCCTCCTCCCCCAACCGGAGGAGACTCCCCCAGTTGAAACTCTCCTCCCACCCGGGGATTTCAAACTCCCCAAATCGGGTTTCCCGGAATTCGCACCTCATCGGAAACGGTTTCCGGGTCACTTGATAGGGCCTCTCCAAATCCCGAAGCTCCACCGGAAAAGAGTAGGAGAAGTCAATCTCCCCTTCCCCGTCCCGCTCTTCAATTAATAGACCAGTGGTCCGGGCATTTCCAATATCCAAAACTAAATTCACTTCAATCGGGGGCTCGCTTTCCTCCTGTTGGAAAACCCGAAAAATGGGAATTTGTCCCGATTTTTCCAATATTCTCAATAGTAGGAGATAGGCTCCTTCGTAGAAGAGAGGGTTTATCAATTTGTAGTCGGGGATACCCACTTTTTGAACCCGCCGGTTAAAAATCTTTTTCATCCCCTGTTGGAACCACCTTTGATTCCCCAAATCTACCACTTCAAAGATGGATGAGGTCAATTGAAACGGGGCATCTTTGTCGTTGGAAGTGAGGGTTAAATGGGTCTCCTTCGACAGGTCATCCCGGATTGAAGTGTTGAAAAGGAGGGTTAAATAGAATTCCCCCTCCCGACCGGGAATTGGGTCCAACCGGCCCCGGCACCATCCCATTGGGCCGTTATCAAATTTGGGCTCCCCCTCCCGCCAGTAACTCCGGCGCCGATAAATCGGAAGAGGAATCCAGTTTTGAAGGTAGAGCTCCACCGCCTCTTGGCCGGTGACATCCACCACTTCCTCTGCTGGATACTCATCCTTTGAAAAAAGGTCGTACCACTTTCCACTCTCCGGGTCCACTTCCAAAACCGCCAATGTGTAAATTGATTTCCCATCTTCCTCATCTTCCCAATACCCGATTGATAGCCTCTCCCGCCGGAGGAGTTCCCGGAGGGAGATTTGGGTTGTGTAGAACTGGAGGCCGGTGTTTCCAATTAATGTAACTTCCATTTTCCCCTCCTACTTACAGAGCCCAATTCGCCGGGCTGGTGGGGTACATCTCTCCCCCTCTTTGAAGAGATAGCCAACTTTTGAGTATAAGTAATATTTCCATCCAAAGGGGAGACTCTTCTCAGGTTCCAACTCTTCAGAGACCTCCCGCCATTTTGGATGCCCCTCCCGTTTTAAAGTGGGGAGTTGCCGGTGGAATTGATACCCAAACCGGCCCAACCCTACCACCGCATTCCCTTGATAGTTAAAAGTGACCAAATAGGAGCGGACCCCAACGGTGGGCACCTTCTCCCGGTTCCAGCTGTAACTCGTTGGAGAGATGTAGGTAATTTCGTAATCTTTCGCCTGAAGGGGGTGGTGGGAATCATATCTTAAAAATTTGAAACTCTCCCCCTTTTTTCCCAACTGTTCCAACCCCAGTAGCGGTTGCCCCCCAACCACTACTACCACATCCACTTTCCCCTCTCTCAACTTTTGGAGGGCTTTCTTCAACGGGTCTTGAAAAATTTGGTCCACTGGCAAATCCCGGTGGAATAACTCCCGATAGAGAATTGCAGTTGTCAACGCAGTTCCACTCTCTGGGGGGCCAATCTCAATTTTGGAGTCCCTAATATCTTGGACATAGACCAGTGGGGAATCTTTCCGGGCAATAAAGTGAACCTCTTCCAAATAGAGGGGCTTTACAACCCGTAATTTTTCCACAATATCTTTCGCTTTTAAATTGCCGGCATCTGCCAATTTTTTAAAGTAAGCCATTACATCGGCCTGAACAATCGCCAATTTTACATTGGGGGCCTTCCGAAGTCTCCAAACATTCTCCACAGACCCGTGGGTCACCTCTGGGGTTAAATTAATACAGGCCTTTGGGGCAACCCATTGGGCCAAATCACCCCCCATTTGGTAATAGGTTCCACTCCGGGAACCGGTCTCAATTTTCCAGTTGAAATATCTTTCACATTTCCACGGGGCCCCCAACAAGAGGGTCCCAACTGCTACCATTGCCACAACCCCTCTCTTCATTACTACCCCTTTTCCACTTTTTTTGATTTTACCACAATGTAATTAAGCTACATCCACTCCAATAACTGCTCCACTTGGGTTACCCGATAACACTTCAGTGGGGGATTTTTTGGGGGATTGGGGAGAACTGCCCGCTGAAATCCTAAATTTTTAGCCTCTTTTAACCGTTGTTCAATCCCGGAAACCCCCCTAATCTCCCCAACCAGTGTAACCTCCCCGATAAAAACTGTCCCTTTACTGATTTTCCGATTCCGAAAAGAGGAGAGAAGGGCAACAATTACCGGCAAATCTGCCCCAGTCTCATGAATCTTAATCCCTCCACTCACATTTACAAAGACATCCAACCGGTTAAACGGGAGCTGGAGACGCTTCTCCAAAAGGGCTAAAATTAAATTTAACCGTCCCAAATCGAATCCTGTGGAGACCCGCCGGGGGACCCCGTAGCTATCGGTAACCAATCCCTGAATCTCCAGCACCAGCGGTCGATTTCCCTCAATTATTACCCCAACCCCACTCCCCTCTTGGGGTTCCGGGGAGAAGAAAGAGCGACTCTTTCCAGAGACCAACCCCCTCTCCCCAATTTCAAAGAGCCCAATTTCACTGGTGGACCCAAATCGATTTTTAAAACTTCGCAAAATCCGCAACCC
Source organism: Campylobacterales bacterium (assembly GCA_039831255.1). Taxonomy (GTDB): domain Bacteria; phylum Campylobacterota; class Campylobacteria; order Campylobacterales; family Nautiliaceae; genus PUXY01. The sequence continues at coordinate 1,913 of JBDONQ010000186.1, read as the reverse complement.
TCGGCTCCCCTCCCCTTCAAAATAGAGGACTGTATCTACAATGTGTTCCAATAGCCGAGGGCCGGCAATTACCCCCTCTTTTGTAATGTGGCCAATTAAAAAGATTGGAACCCCCACCTCCTTTGCGACCCGGAGGAGTTGGAATGTGGACTCCCGAATCTGGGCCACACTTCCCGGGCTCGACTGAAGCTCCCCCCAGTAAAGGGTCTGGATTGAGTCCACAATTACCAACTGATACTCCCCCCTCTGGATTTCTTCCACAATCCGCCCCACCTCTATCTCCGGGTAGAGGAAAATTTGATCAGTCCCAATCCCCAATCGGTCGGCCCGGAGTTTCACTTGGGAAGGGGACTCCTCCCCAGTTATGTAGAGGACCCTCCCCCCAACTTTTCCAGCCACCTGCAACATTAGGGTAGATTTCCCAATCCCGGGGCTCCCCCCAATTAAAATTAAACTCCCCGGGACCACCCCGCCCCCCAACACCAAATCCAACTCCGGCTCTCCAGTGGAGAAGCGGATTACATCCTCCCCTTTCACCTCTGAAAGGGGGATTGGGGCCACTTTTACCGGGGAGAGCCACCCCCGGCCCCCCTTCCCTCTCCCTTCCTCCTCCACCACCTCATCAAAACTGTTCCACTCCCCGCACCCCGGACATTTCCCAAGCCATTTTTGGGCAATATACCCGCAATTCCGACACTGGAAATAGCTCTTCTTTCTTCCCATCTCTCCCCTTTTTCTCCAATTTTACCCTCTCCAGCTGTGGGAAAGGGTATCCAGTATAATTTTTAAAAAAAGGATAGCAGTGAAGAGGAGAATTTTAATTGTCTCCCATGGGGCAGCCCTGGGGGGAAGTCCAATTTCCGCTCTTCAAATTGGGAAATATATTGAGCGAGAGAGATTCCAACTTTACTATCTATTTGGGGAGGAGGGGCCGATTGTGGAGGAGGTGGCCAAATTGGGGTATCCGGTGGAAGTTCTTCGAAAGGAGGGGGGGCGTTTTAAGCTCTTTTGGAGAACCCTCCAACTGCTTAAAAGGGAGGGGATTGAACTCCTCCATTTAAATACATTGACCCCCTATTACAAATACCCAGCGTTGGCAGGAAAAGCGCTCCAACTCCCAATTTTGTGGATGGTCCGGGAAGACCCGGAGAGTCGTCGGAGTCGCAGGCTCTACCCCTATCTCCGGCGGTTAGCCGATAAAATTGTGCCAGTCTCCCACGACACCGCTCTCCACCTCCCACCGGAGATTCCCCTCTCCAAAATAGAAATCCTCCACAACGGAATTAACCCCCATTTTTGTGCCGGTTGGAGCCGGGAGAGGGGGTTGGAACTATTGGGGCTTCCCGGGAAATACCGATATTTCTCCACAATCGCCTCCCTGGAACCCCGGAAAGGGGTATTGGAGCTGGTGGAGGGTTTTTTAGGAGCCAATTTGCCGGAAAATTACCGACTCTTAATCGCCGGCCGGGACCCTTCTCCATCCCAACACTATCTCAGCCGGTTACTAAAAATTATCCGGGGGGCAGAGGGGCGGGTCCTCTATTTGGGGGAGCAGAGGGATGTGAGGCCAGTTTTGGCGGTTAGCGATCTCTTCATCCTCTACTCCCAGTGGGAGGGGTTGGCCCGGACAATTTTGGAGGCGATGGCCTGCCGGAAACCGATTCTCGCTTCGGACCGGGGGGGGAACCGGGAACAGGTAGAGCACAATTTTAACGGGTGGCTGGTCCCTTTTGGAGAGATTGGGGAGTTGAGTCGCCAGTTGGAGGGGATTGTAGGGGCCAATTTGGAGGAAATCGGGGAGAAGTCCTACCGGTTGCTGTTGGAGCGGTTCCAAATTGGGACCCAAACCCGGCAGTTGGAAAGGCTCTACCTCCAATTACTGGATGGGAGTAGGGATGGGTAACCCCTCTGCC
>JBDONQ010000007.1:0-15939 GCA_039831255.1 Campylobacterales bacterium | reverse complement strand
CCGAAAGAGTGGTGGATATCGATACAGATCTCCCCTACAATTTGGACCTGATATTTCCGGAGAGCATCCAGTGTGATACCCACCTGCCCGTGGGTATTGTTCTCAATTGGAGCTACCCCATATTTGGCCTCCCTACTGGCCACTCCTTTAAAAACCCCTTCAATTGAATTAATTGGGAGATATTTGGTTAAAGAGCCAAATTTAGTTACCGCCGCCTGATGGGTATAACTCCCTTCCGGTCCCAAATAGGCAACCCGCTCCCGCCGTTCTCGATTCCGACTAATTGAGATAATCTCTGAATAGATTGCCTCTATCTCCTCCCGACTCAACCCCAACCCCCGCTCCTTTGAGAGCCGGGTTAACCGCTCCATCATCTCCCGCTCTCGCTCCGGGCGGAAAATTGGGGAGTTTTTCCGATTTTTAATCTCCCCTATCTCCCGGACTATTTGAAGTCTCCGACTCAGTAACTCCAAAATCTCCTCGTCTATCTGGTCTATTTTTCTCCTCAACTCGTTTAAACTTTTCAAAGTAGTCTCCTATCGTTGGGACTATTAAATCGGGTTTCTCCACAATCTCCTTCGAGGATTTTATCTTTCCAGTTAATACCAGCACCGTCTCCATTCCCAACTTTTTCGCCGGGAGCAGATCCCCCCGAAGGTCATCACTAATAAAAGTAATTCTATCAAATGGGAGGCCTATCAATTTCCGGGCCCGTTCAAAGAAGTGGATACTTGGTTTTCCAATTACTCGGTACCCCCGTTGGGTGGCATATTTTAACATCCGGAGAATTGCCCCTAACCCCGGATACCGTTTCCCATTTTTTAGATAAAGGGGGCTTTGATTTGTGGCAATTACCCGGACCCCTCTCAACATATACTCAATAATCTCCGACAACTCCTCATTGGAGTAGAGTTTGGACCCCAATACCAGCTGGTTCGGGTTTTTGGAGTCGATTTTAAATCCTTTGTTGATTAAATACCCTTTTAAAGTTTGGTGGCCGTAGACCCGAAGATTTTTAGAGGAGAGCTCCTCAGTTAACACCATTAAAGGGTCTAAATAGTGATCAAATTTAAACCCTTCATCCCGGAGGTACTCCACCAGTAGGTCTGTGGGAATTCGGGTGTTGTTGGTCAAAAGTACAAAGGGGATTTGTCTATCGTAGAGATAGTTAATAAACTCTATCGCCCCGGGGTAGGGGAGGTAGTATTTTAAATCTACCAAAGTCCGTTCAATATCGATAAAAAAACCCCCGTTTGGGATGGAGTTGCTCTTCCTAATTCCCATTCCTCCTTTTGGCTTCATTATTAACCTTTAATCAATGTGATGCTTAGGATTTTAACAAAGTAGGCTGGGAATTTTTTTAATTCCGAAAGAAAGTAACTAATCGGAATAAATTCTAAATTAACTTTTCCTTCCGATTCTACTCCTTTTTTTGAGAAAGAGGAATAGATAGTTTACTTTTTGTTCAAATTCTATTAACCGGTCGTTTAAAAAGCATATTTACAATTCCTAAAACCCAATTGAGGAGATGAGATGGGACCCAGATGGTTCCACTGCTGGAGGGGATGGGAACCTGGTTGGGGATTGGGGATTGGTCCCCATCTTTTCCAATGGATAGTGGTAGGGATTTTAATAGCTGGAATTCTACTGCTGTTGAAGAAGTAAAAGGGTGAAAAAGTGGAAAAGGGGAAAGATGAGGTTTGGGAGGAATCTCTGGAGAGTGGCATTAATAGTTGGGATTGGGGCTCTATTGACCGGGTGCAGTTGTTACGGACGTCGGGGGTGCTGTTGGAGATACGGGTATGGCCCCTACTATCCAGTTTGGAATAGGTAACCGGGAGAGGGGGAAAGATAAATTTGAGAAAGGAGGGAAAGGTGTTTAAAAAAGGAGCTCTTCTCGGGATTTTAGGGGTTGGATTTGCAGTTGGATGCTGTGTAACTGGGGTCCCCGGCCCCTGTTGGAATCAGGGGGTAACCCCCCCCGGCTCCGGGGGATACTACTGGCGGGCCCGGGGATGGTATTCCCCCCGGGGATACTGGAGGTGGGGGCCCGGGTGGCGGTGGGCCCCACTTCCTCCCCCTAGTTCCACTGGAACTTACCCGCCAGCTGGGTATTACTGGGGGGCTCGACCCCAAACTCAACAATCCAATACCGATAAATAGAAGGAGGGACAGATGAACTGGTTTCAAAAGATTGGAGGGGTGGGAGTTTTGGCGACAGCTCTCTTTGGTTGTTGGGGATATCCGGGACCCTGCTGGGGAGGGGGCCCCGGATGGGGGTACTGGGATGGGGCTACCCCTCCCCAATTGACAAAAGGGGAGCAGGGGTATTTAACCCAAGTCTACCAACGGCTTCTTTTGACTAATCAGCTCTATTCAGAGTTGGCCAACCGGTACCCCAACACCCCGTTTCCCAATTTAAGATTCTGGACCTTCCGGCAGTTGGGGTGGGTTAGGAGTTGGATTTCCAATCCCCCTACCTCAGCCCCAAAGCTTCCTCCAATTCCAGCAGATTTAACAAAAGAGATTCAATTGGCTGAGAAGGTTGAAAATCAAAATTTAAAAATCTTTCAGCAGATTGCCAACCGGGACAAAAACCTATATCCCCTTTTAATTCCGCTAATCAACTCCTGTTACCGCCGGTTGGCAATTTTAGAGGGGTATTGATTTCTCCAGCTCCATTCTATCCACTGGATTCATCTCTTCTCCCGGTGGGTTTTCCTCGGCCCCTTTTTTCTAAAACCACTTCTCTTTCCTATTTCTATTTTACCTCCGAAAGATTGAGCCAAAATTAGATTTCAGCTACCTTTGTTAAAATTCCCTATCCCGCTCCAAGGAGATAGATGAAAACCCCTAAATTGGAGGAGTTTATTCAATTTTTAAAGGCGCTCTGGTTACTGGGAAAAATCTACATTTCCAAAATTTTGAAAGGGTTAGGAGTCTTTTTAACCAGACTAGGGGTTGAAATTTTGAGAATTATCCGTTTACTTTTCACCCTATTTTTAATTTTAGCCGGAATTGGGGTGGGGGTCGGAATTGGGTATTTTCTCTACCTTTACAACTCTACCCATTTTTTAGAGGAGAAAATTATTTACTACCACCCGAAATTGACAACCCGCTTTTTCGACCGGGAGGGGCACTGGATTGGATACCGATACCAACAAGAGAACCGGATTTATGTCCGGTATAACCAAATTCCGGGCCGGGTGATTGAAACTCTACTGGCAACAGAGGATACCTCCTTTTTCGAACATCCGGGGGTTAACTTAAACGCAATTCTCCGGGCATTGATAAAGGATATTAAAGCTGGGAAGAAAGTGGAAGGGGCTTCCACAATTACCCAGCAATTGGTTCGGAATCTCTATTTGAGCCGGAAAAAGACAATTGAGCGGAAGATAAAAGAGATAATAATTGCGTTAAAAGTGGAAAGGTTACTGACAAAAGAGGAAATTTTAGAGCGGTATTTAAATCAGGTTTTCTTTGGAAACAACTATTACGGGATTAGGACCGCCTCACTGGGGTATTTCCATAAAGAGTTGCCCCAATTGACATTGAAAGAGATTGCAATGTTAATCGCCCTTCCCAAAGCCCCCAGCCGGTACAATCCAATTACCCATTACGAAGCCAATATCCAGAGGGCCAACAATATAATCCGCCGGCTCTACTCATTGGGATGGATTAGCTTTCAAGAATATAAAAAGGCTATTTTAGAGAGGCCAAAAGTTTATCGGGAGATGTTGCCGGATGAGGCTGGATATCCAATTGATACGGCGTTGGAACGGTTAAAGGGTAAATTGCCCCACCTACTGAGCGGGGGATACGATATCTATTTAACAATCGACCTCCCAATCCAGAAATTGGCTGAAGAGACAGTTAAATGGAACTATAACCGGTTAATTCAAAAAAGGTCCGATTTAAACGGCTCTTTAAATGGGGGGCTAATCTCAATCCGACAGCAGAGTGGGGAGGTATTAGCAATTGTAGGGGGGATAGAGTACAAACCCTTCTGCTACAATCGGGCCTATTTTGCAAAACGGAGTGTTGGAAGTGGGATAAAACCCTTTATTTACTCTATTGCTCTAAATAACGGTTACAATCCAGCCACTCTAATCCCCGATATCCCCCGGACCTACCGGGTCCAGATAAATGGGGTTTGGAGGTATTGGAAACCCCAAAATTATGAGCGGGATTCAAAGGGTATGATTCCGTTGCGGGAGGCGTTGGTCCACTCCCGGAATTTGGCTACAATAAATCTGGTCTATCAGTTGGGGCTCTCGGTTGTGATTGAGGGGTTAAAAGAGTTTGGATTTAAAAATATCCCGGAAAATATGAGTATCAGCCTTGGAAGTTTTGGGGAGACCCTTTGGGATTTTGCAGAGCGGTATACCAATATCTCCAACTACGGGAAGGAGTCCCAACTCTACATCGTCCGAAAAGTGGTCTCCCAATGGGACCACTCCATCCTACTGGTGAATACCCCCCGCCATCGGCGAACTGAGCCTCCGGAACAGGCTTATTTAATGATAAATATTATGAAAGATGTGGTAAAACGGGGAACCGGCCGGAAAGCACAGGTTCCCGGAATTGAGATTGCCGGGAAAACGGGAACTACCAATGATTACCGTGATGGATGGTTCAATGGTTTTACCCCTGATACTGAGACAATTATCTGGTTTGGTCGGGATGATTACAAACCGATGGGTCGGGGGATGGTAGGGGGAACCGTTTCAGCCCCAGCCTTTGCCTACTTCTATCAGCGATTACTCCTCCTCCATCCAGAGTTGAAACGACACTTCCCGGTCCCGGAAGGGGTTCACTACTTCACCCTCCCCGACGGCCGGAAGGAGCTCTACACAAAAAAATCCCTACCCCCCCCTCCAACCGCCTCCACTGGGGAAGGGGAAGTAACGCCCCTCTTTTAATCACCCCCTCTTTGACCCCCTCTCCCTTCCATTTTCTGTAAAATTGGGTTCAAATTTATCGGGGAGGGGAGGGAGATTTTTTGCGAAAAAAGGAGTGGTCAATTGATGAAAATTGTAGTTTGCGATCCAATCCACCCGAAAGGGTTTGAGTATCTTCGACGGCAAGAGGGGTTTGAAGTTGTAGATGCTTCAAAGGTGGATAAGAGGAGCCTTTTGGAGGTGATTGTCGACGCCGACGGGGTTATCACCCGGAGTCCAACCCCAGTGGATCGAAATTTTTTGGACCGGGCTAAAAAGTTGAAAGCGGTGGTCCGAGCTGGGGTGGGGGTTGATAATGTGGATATCGATTACGCTTCCAAAAAGGGGGTAATTGTGATGAATGTCCCCACCGCCAATACATTGGCGGCGGTGGAGTTGACAATGGCCCACCTTTTAACGGCAGCCCGGAGTTTTACAAATGCGGTCTGGAATTTAAAAAAGGAGAGGGAGTGGAACCGGGAGAAGTGGCTTGGGATTGAACTCCACGGGAAAAGTTTGGGGATTATTGGGTTTGGAAATATTGGAAGCCGGGTTGGGGTCCGGGCTAAAGCCTTTGGAATGCGGGTAATCGCCTACGACCCCTATATCGATAGCAGTAAAGTGACCGATTTGGGGTGTGAATACACGACCAATTTTGAAGATATTTTGAAATGTGACTTTATTACAATTCACACCCCCAAAACATCTGAAACAATTAATATGATTACAAAGCGGGAAATTGAGAAGATGAAAGATGGGGTAGTTTTAATCAACTGCGCCCGGGGGGGACTTTACAATGAAAAAGATGTTTATGAAGGGCTCAAATCGGGGAAAATCCGGTGGCTGGGGATTGATGTCTTTGAAAAAGAGCCAACAACCGACCACCCATTCTTTGAGTTGGAGAATACATCTGTAACCCCCCATATTGGGGCCAATACAGTTGAGTCTCAAGAGCGGATTGCCCTCCAAGCGGCGGAGGCGATTGTGGAGGCCCTCCGGGGAAGCAGTTTCCCAAATGCGCTAAATCTGCCGATAAATACCGCAGAAACTCCCAACTGGGTAATAAACTACTTGGAATTGACCCAAAAAATGGGGTATCTATTGAGCCAAATTATCTCCTCCCCAATTAAAAAAATGAAAGTGGTAGCCAGCGGAAAGGTCTCCGACTATCTAGATTCCCTTTTAACTTTTGGGTTAGTGGGAGTGTTGAGTCAAATCTCCGATAAAGTGAACTATGTAAATGCGAAATTTTTGGCTGAGGAGAAGGGGATAGAACTGGAGGCCCGGAGTGACCAGAATGAGACCTATAAAAATTTAGTTAAACTGAAAGTATTGGCCGGGAATCAGGAGTACTCCATCTCTGGGACAATTTTGGAGGGGCACCCCCGGATTGTGGAGTTGAAAGGGTTCGATTTGGAATTTGAACCGAAAGGGCGGATGATTCTCTTTAAAAATACCGACGTCCCGGGGGTAATTGGGGAGGTTGGAATGTTGCTGGGACGGTACAATATAAATATTGCCGATTTTCGGTTGGGCCGGAATCGGAAACGGCAGGCGATGGCGGTAATTGTGGTCGATGACCCAGTTCCAGCTGAGGTGGTGGAGGAGTTGAGGCAGTTAAAAGCGGCGTTGAGTGTCCACTACATCCAAATTTAGAGAAAGGAGAAGTTATGGCCTACGGAATGAACGATTTGCGGAAGTATCTAAATATTGAAATTGATGGGATTCCTTATAAAATTATTGAATACCACCATGTAAAACCGGGGAAAGGGCAGGCCTTCGTTAGGACTAAGTTAAAAAATTTAATCGATGGCCGGGTAATTGATAAAACTTTCCACGCCGGGGATAAAGTGGATGAACCCCATTTGGAACGGCGGAAACACCAATACTCTTATAATGAAGGGGATATCTACTACTTTATGGATATGGAGAATTATGAAATGATTCCAATTGATGGAAAATTGATAGAGGAGAGTAGAGGGTTTCTGTTGGAGGGAATGGAGGTGGATATTCTGTTCCACAATCGAAAACCGATTGGGGTGGAGTTGCCAATGGTAGTGGTATTGGAGGTAACCGACACCCAACCGGTCTCCAACCGGGACCGAAGTGGGGCCTGCCGGAAACCGGCGACCCTGGAGACCGGGGCAGTTGTAACAGTTCCTTGCCATATTGTTGTGGGAGATAAAATTAAAATCGATACCCGGACCGGCCAGTATCTGGAAAAAGTAAAGTAATTCCCCCACCCCTTCCCCTTTCAACGGGGAGGGGCGATTTTAAGAAAAATTCGAAAATTATCGATTAAACTCCCTTTAATCCCTTTTAAGTCTTTTTTCCTATAATCCCGCCACCACAATTTGGGAGAGGAGTAGATGTCTATAGAGTTGGTAAAAGGAAAGCGTCACAATGTAGTAAAGAGGAATGGGCGGGAGGAGCCCTTTTGTTGGGAAAAGTTGAAAAAAGTTTTGGAATGGGCAGTTACTTATAAAACTGGAATTGCACCAGAGAAGGCGGAACCTTTTATAAAAGGGATTTTAGAGGGGCTCCACATCCGGATTTACGACAGAATTCCAACATTCAAACTGCTGGATGAATTGATAGATGTGGCAGCCAATTTAACATCGGAGCTCTACCCAGTTTATGACAAAATTGCCCGGAATCTCTATATTCTAAAAATTTACAAAGAGATATGGCGGATTAAACGGGATCAGTATCCCGACTACCGGCAGGTGATGGAGAAGGGGGTTCGATACCAAGTCTACAAACGGGAGATAATTGAGAGTTTTACCGACCGGGAGCTGAAAGAGCTGGGGAATTACATTAAACCGGAGCGGGATTTTCTATTCACATTTGGGGGGCTCAACCTTTTTATCCAGAAGTATGCCGCCAAATATTCTAAAAATCGGTATCTAGAACTGCCCCAACACACTTATATGCGGGTTGCAATTCAGCTCCACTGGCAAGACCGGAACCGGTTAAAGATGATTAAAGAGAAGTACGATATGTTGAGCCTCCATCAAATCGCGATTGCAACCCCATTTATGCTCAATTCATTGAAAGAGGTTTTTAACCCCACCAGCTGTGTCTTAATTCAGGTGGATGACGATAGTGAGTCGATAATGGAGACAGCCCGTTCAATGGCAATCTACTCCAAAAACGCCAGCGGATTGGGGGTGGATGTGAGTCGAATCCGGGCGATTGGGAGCCAAATTGGAAAGGACGGGGTTAGTAGTGGGGTAATCCCTTTTATAAAAATCTTTGAAAGTGTAATTAGCGCTTTCAACCAAAAGAGTAGCAGACCCGGTAGTTGTGCAATTTACTATCCTTTTTGGCATTACGAAGCCCCGGCAATTACAATGTTGAAGGATGCCGGGGGAAATGAAGATGAGCGGGCTCGAAAATTGAAGTATGCGATTAAGTGGCATAAACTTTTTACTGAAGCAATTTTAAAGGATGAAGAGATTTACCTTTTCGATCCGAAGGATACCCCTGAACTGCTGGAGAGTTACGGGGAGGAGTTTGAGCGGTGGTACCGGTATTATTCCCGGAAAAAGGGGGTAAAAAAGCGAAAGTTTAAAGCCCGGGAGTTGGCGTTTTTAGTTGCAAAAATTAGAAGTGAAACTGGAAATCTCTACTGGTTCAGTGTGGACAATGCCAATAAATTTCGGATGAGCAGGGATTTTATAAATCAGGGGAATCTCTGTTGTGCTGAGGTAATGCTTCCGACAAAACCCCTCCGGTTAAAGGGGTGCTCCCTATTTAAAGATATCGAAACTGGAGAGTTAATTGAAGAGCGCCACTACTCCGGGGAGATTGGGATTTGCAATTTGACCTCTATTAATCTGTTGGCGTGGGAAAAGTTGAGACCCGGGGAGAAGGAGCGGTTTACCTACAATTTGATGGTTGGGATGGATAACGCAATAGAGTTTGGGGATTACCCTGTAAAGGCTGGGGAGCGGTTCAATAAACTCCACCGGGCAATTGGAATTGGGATTACCAATTACCACAACTGGCTCGCTTCCCACCGGGTGAAGATGTCGGAGGAGCGGGCGAAGGAGATGACCCACCAAATTATGGAGGATATCTACTACTACTTAGTTAAAAACTCAATCCGGTTGGCAAAAGAGCGGGGCCGGTACCACTATTTTGAAGGGAGTCGGTGGAGTGAAGGGGTTTTCCATTGGGAGCTCTACCAACGACACTTCCAAAAATTGGAGGAGGAGTACCAAATTAGATTAAACTACCCACTCCGCCACGATTGGGAACCCCTCCGGGCGGAGATGGTCCAGTATGGGGTCCGGTTTGAATTTTTAACCTCAATCCCCCCGGGGGCCACCTCATCTTTAGTTTTAAATTTTACAGAGGGGATTGAGCCAATCCGGGAGTTTAAAATTGTGAAAGAGGGAACCTACAATATCCCCTTTTTAGCCCCCAATTTAATAAAAAATCGCCCTTATTATGAGAAGGCTTGGGAAATTCCCCAATTCCAGCTCCTCCAACTGGCGGCAATCCGGCAAAAATTTTTGGACCAGTCCCAGAGTTTGAACCTCTATGAAACAAATCCGGAGAGTGCCTTCTCAATTGTCGAAGCGTTAATTTGGGCTGAGAAGTTGGGGCTTAAATCCCTCTACTATCTGAATACCCTCAAAAAAGGAGAAATTGAGGAGGAGGAGTGTGAGGGGTGCGTTCTTTAAAAAGAAGAAAGACCTCTTTTTAGAGAAGGGGATGAGTCGATAGAGAGAATTGTCAATTGGGAAAAGGGGATTAGAGGGGAGGGTGGAAAAACTCTATCCCCCCCACTTCCACCCTCTCCAACTTTCCCTGCTCTACCAATTTCCAGAAGAGGGCTCGACTGGTGGGGGTTAACAGAGCCAAATCACTTTTACTCCATGGCCTCCGTTTTAGAGTTTCCAACAACTCCCCCTCCCCCAACTCCACCCCTCCCCCCACCTTCAACTGGCCCCGTAGGGGGATGTAAACTGGAACCCCCTCCAGCAGTTGGGCCAACTGGAAGAGTCTCTCCACCGGGACCGGTCTTACCCGATAAGCTGGGGGTCTATCAATTGTAGAGATATCGACCCGATCTGGTCTCAATTTTTGGAATACCTGTTGAAGCTCCCGGAACTCCCGTTCCGAATCATTTATCCCAGCTACAACCAATACCTCCAAAATCAATTCCCCCGAAAATTCCCGGCGGAAGGCCCCAATCCCCTCAATTATCCCCTCCAATTCCACCCCTCTCACGGGCCGGTCTAACTTTTTAAAAGTTTTTGGATTTGCCGAATCGAGGGAGAGTTTAACTATTGAAAGTTTCTTTAAAACCTCTCGAATTGCCGGCTCCCCTATTCTACTCCCATTGGAGAGGATTAAACTTTTCCAACCCACCTTCCTCTTATAGCCTTCCCTCTCCAGTTGAACCACCCCTTCTACCACCTCTTTTAAAAATGGGTAGAGGGTTGGTTCCCCATTGGCGGTAATTGTTACCACATCCAAATTTGGGAACTGCTCTAACCCCCTCTCCACCTCCTCCAAAATCTCCTCTGGCTGGGGAATTTCCCCGGGAACTTCCCAGTAGTTAGCCACCGGTCTCCCCGGCTCCAGCTCACAGTAAAGGCAGTCAAAATTGCATCTCTTCCGGTCGGGGCTCAAATCAATCCCCAAACTGAGCCCAAACCGTCTCGAGGGAATAGGTCCAAAAAGGTATCGATACTCCATTACTCCCCTTTCAATAGAGTTCTGCCGGAAGGGTATCAAATTGAAAAGTGGCAAAAAAGGGAGAGGGGAAAGGAGATTTAAATTAATGACCTTTGTGCATATAGTAGAGGGCCAGTGCCAATGCTAAAATGCTCAAAGCTAAAAAGAGCATCTCCGTTGGGGTTCCAAAACTCATATGAATCACCTTCTTAAAGAAGGTGACAATTAATACCATTACTACAACTTTTCCCAACTTATCTTTCAACTCATCCAAACTGTGGATTGCCAAAATTTTGCTCCCGGTCTCACTCTCTTCAGCGTCGTCAATTCGGGAGATAAAGAGCTCGTAAATTCCAAAGGCAAAAATGAACAAAACTACTGCAATTAAGTAAAGGTCCACTGCCCCAATAATTTTCCCAATTAACCAGCTGTGGAACTCCTTCCCACTCCAGTGACCAAAGTAGTAGATGTAGGTCCCCTTTATCGCCTTTACCACATCCAAACTGGCGACAATTGAGAATAGAATTGCCCCGGCAATTCCAAAAATTACCGCCAATACGACAATTAACCGACTTTGCCACATTGTCCCCTCAAAAAGGGCTTCCAGAACCCCCCTCACCTTTTCCTGTTGAATCCCATTTTCCCTATTTTCCATTTTTAAACTCCTCCATTTCAATCCATTTTTTAGCAATTCGAACCGCATTGGTGGCGGCTCCAACCCTCAACTGATCCGCCACATTGAAGAAGTGGAGGACATTGGGCCGGAACAGGTCCCTCCGAATCCGCCCTACATAGACATAGTCGGTATTGGTCGCAACAATTGGCATTGGGTATCTATTCTCAGCTGGGTCGTCCCACACTTTTACAGAGGGGAATTGGGCCAACACCTCCCGGGCCCGCTCTGGATCTACCTCTTTTTTGCAGTAGATTGTAATCGCTTCACTATGACTCCGGAGAACTGGAACCCGGACACAGGTGGGGGCCACTTCAATATTGGTGTGCATAATTTTCTTGGTCTCATTGACCATTTTCATCTCTTCCCGGGTAAACCCATTTTCCATAAATCGGTCAATATGGGGGATTACATTTAAAGCTATCTGCGATGGGAAAACTTCCCGCTCCTCCACTTTTTTATCCAAATTGAACAGAAAAACCGCCCGCATCTGCTCAAAAAGCTCATCCATCCCTTTCTTCCCAGCCCCACTGACCGCTTGATAGGTAGCCACGTCTACCCGCTCAATCTGGAACTCTTGATGGAGGGGATAAAGGGAGAGAACCATCTGAATTGTAGAGCAGTTGGGGTTTGCAATAATTCCCTTTTTCCGCCACAATTTAATATCCTCCGGATTTATCTCCGGGACCACCAACGGGACTTCTGGGTCCATTCGGAAATAGCTGGTATTGTCAATTACCACCGCCCCAGCCTCGGCGGCACAGGGGGCAAACTGGGCACTTACAGACCCCCCTGCGGAGAAGAAGGCGATATCTATCTTCTCCTTTTTAAAAATATCACAGGTTAACTCTTGAACCACCAACTCTTCCCCCCGGAACTCTACCTTTTTCCCGAGACTCCGGGCACTGGCCAACGGTACCAACTTTTTAACTGGGATTTGATACTCCTCAATTAAGAGCAGAAGCTCCTCCCCGACAGCTCCAGTTGCCCCTACGACTGCCACATTGAACATTGGCCCCTCCTTTTTTGGGGTGGGATTTTACCGAAAACTCCAGCTTAAATTTATTGGGATAAGAGAAACCATCCTCCCCACACTCCCCCCAAAATTCCCGGGGAGAGGAGGAAAAGGGACCGGGACCAACTACTGAGAAGTTGGGTAAACAGGGTAACAAAGAAGAACCAATCGGGGATTGGGAGGGGGTACAGCTCCTCTCCCAGTTGGAAGTAGTTGTGGAGGAGGGGGTCCAGTAGATTCCCAGCCCCAATTAAATGTAGGAGAAGCTCCCCAATGTAAAAAAGGGGGAAAAGGAGGGAGATAAAAGGGGAGAGGGGAAAGTAGGGGGAGAGGGGAGGGAAAAAGTGATGGACCACTGGTAACATCTGGACCGAGAGGTAAATTGGTAGAAAGAGAAGGGTCCACCGGGAGATTGGAAGGTGGTGGAAATAGAGATAAATTAAAAAGATTGCCCAGATGCTGAAGAAAAAACCGAGGGAGAGGAGGGCCCCCGGAGAGAGCCACCAGCAGATTAAAAAGGTAAGGGCTACAAAAAAGGGGAAATTGAATTGGAGGCGGTAGTAGAGGAATAGGAAGCCGGCCACCTCCATTCCGTAGGCCCGGACTAAAGAGGGGGGAAATTGGGTGAGGATGAGGTAGAGGAGCTCTACCCCTAAAATTGTAACTCCCAAATCGAAGTAGAGGTTCCGGTCCGGGAAAAAGTGGAGGTGGAGAGGGCGATAGAGGGGGTAAAGGAGGAGAAAGAGGAGGGTTGAAATGAGCCCCAGATGGAGGCCACTCAATGCCACCAGTGGGGCAACCCCCAATCCCCCTAACTTTTTCCGGAGGGGGAAATCTATCCCCCCTCCAAAAAAGAGGGCTTGGAAGAGATGGGCCAGTTGGGGGTCTTGATGTTGGGCTCCAATCCACTGGAATAGGGGGGGTGGAGGTCCAAAATTGAAGCCGATTGGAGGGGTGTAGAAGCCGGTTAACCACCGGAAAAAGGAGATTTGTTGGGTTTTAACCTCTATTGAAAAGGTTCTATTTAAAAGGGTTCTCTCCCCCTCTCCGGCGGGGAGATGGTAGAGGGAAGTGTAGAGTTGCAATTGACCACTTTTCCCTTTAAAAACCCAGTAAGGCCGGCGATTCCTCCGCTCTTTTCTTTTTACCGAAACAATTACCCCCTCCACCCCCCGCCAATGGACTATCCCAAAGGAGAGGTAATTTAAGTACCCAATCCAGAGTCGGAACGGAATTGAAAGGAGCAGAAGCCCCACCAGTAGAGCCGGGGCTCTAAAAATCAGCTATTCCCCCTTCTCCAACCGTTGGAGTCTCTCCCCAATTGGGGGGTGGGTGTAGTAGAGAATTCCGTAAATAGGGCTCACTTTTGGAAAAGAGCGGTTCTCTTGGACCAGTTTCCGGAGGGCTGAAGCCAAATGGTGGGCCCCCCCAACCTTAGCCCCGGTCTGGTCCGCCCTAAATTCGGCCCGCCGGGAGACCCAGTTTAGGAGGGGTTGGAGGAGGAAGAGGAGAGGCTCTAAAAAGAGGGTAATTAAAATTATTAAAGTGGAGCCGGTCTCAAAAATTTGGAGCCTAATGTAGAACTCCTCCGGGATGTGGCCAAAGAGGTAGAAAACGGCAAAGAGAATTACCCCTATCGCCCCCAACCGGAACCAGATATCCCGATGCCGGAAGTGACCCAATTCGTGGCCTAAGACTGCTAAAATCTCTTCTTTTGTCAACTTCTCCAAAAGGGTATCGTAGAGGACAATCCGTTTACTCTTCCCCAATCCAAAAAGGAACCCATTTAACCGGGTATCCCGTTTGGAAGCGTCCATCCGGTAGACCCCCCCATTGGAGAAGCCGTATTTCTCCAATATTTTCCCTATCTCCCGGACCAGCTCCGGGTCCTCCACCGGTTCAAATTTATTGAACCAACTAGCCAGATAGGGGAAAAGGAGATTTATTAGGAGAACCCCTCCAAAGAGGAGGAAAAAGGAGTAGAGCCACCAATTTTCGAAATTTTCGACAAAATAGATAATTCCCGCAGCCAATGGAGTTCCAATAATTAAAAAGAGGACAATTTTTTTTAGCTCATCGATTAAGAAGAGTTTCCAATTTCCCCTCCAAAACCCAAACCGCCAATCCACTACCTTCTCCAAAATCCCCAGTGGAAAGAGAAAAAGGTAATTAATGCCGAAGAAGATTCCCAAAATTATTAGCTCGCTCTCCAGTGAACCGTCGTAAATTTTGTAATCCACGAAGGTAAGCCCCCCCCCAATCCAGAGGGCAAAAATTAAGAATGTGATTGAGACCCTCCCAATCTCCATTAGGTGTTGGAGAATAGAGTATTGGGCCGCCAAAATGTACTGGTCCGGGGGGAGGAGGTAGGGGTCCCGTTTCATCTCTTTTAAAATAAAATTAATCTCCCAAAACTCCAGTCCTATTTTAATCGCCACATACAAAAAATAGAGGAGCAGTAACTCAATTCCAAGACCCATTACACCCCTTTCCAATTCTGGGGAAATGGCTCCAATTTTATCATATTTATCTCCCTTTTTTTACCTTTGGAGAATGAAAAAGGGGAGGAAACCCCCAAAAGGTAGGAAAAGAGAGGGATTAAATGAAGAGTTTATTGACACTTTCATTGTACATAATCCGGCGGATTACCTCTCCAAAGAGCCGGCCACTCTTCAAAACTTTAATTTTAGTGGACTCCCGCCGGAGGGGAATTGTGTCGGAGATAATCAATTCATCCAGTGGGGAGTTTTCAATCCTATCGAAGGCTGGTCCACTCAACACTCCGTGGGTTGCAAAGGCCCTGACAGAGGTGGCTCCCCTCTCCTTCAAAGCTTTAGCTGCATTTGTCAATGTTCCAGCGGTGTCGACCATATCGTCAATTAAAATTACATCTTTCCCCTCCACCTCCCCAATAATATTCATTACTTCGCTCACATTGGCCTTCTCCCGCCGTTTATCGACAATTATAATATCTAACTCCAGTCGGGTTGCAAAGTGCCGGGCCCGGGCTACCCCTCCGATATCTGGAGAGGCAATAATTGGATTGGGAAGTTGAAGCTCTTTAAAATGTTCAAAAAATAGGATACTTCCGTAGAGATTGTCCACCGGAATATCAAAAAATCCTTGAATCTGCCCGGCGTGGAGGTCCAGAGTGACAACCCGGTCAATCCCCGCCTTTTCCATCATATTTGCCACCAATTTGGCGGTAATTGGAACTCGGGGAGCTGCTTTCCGATCCTGCCGGGCATATCCAAAATAGGGGACAACAGCGGTAATACTTTTGGCACTGGCCCTTCTCATTGCATCCACGATAATTAGCAATTCCATCAAATTGTCATTGGCTGGAGGGCAGGTGGGTTGAATTATAAATACATCTATCCCCCGGACTGTCTCCCCAATCTGGACGCTAATCTCCCCGTCGCTAAATCGGGTAATATCTATTCTACTCAGGGGCCGGTCCAGATAGTTTGCGATATCTTGGGCAAGGGTAGGGTTGGCGGTCCCACTGAAGAGTTTAAATTTCATCTCCCGACTCCTTCAGGGTGTTATTGTCCCAAAATATTAACATACCCCTCCCCCTCCCCCTTCAGTTATAATTCCGAAAAAGTGTAGAAAAGAGG
>JBDONQ010000097.1:0-4747 GCA_039831255.1 Campylobacterales bacterium | reverse complement strand
TGGGGTAAACCTCCACTTTAATCCGGCCGTGGCTCAACTCCTCTACCCGCTTTGCAAAATAGTCCGCCGCTTTCCCCTTCGGGGTTTCCGGGGAGACCACATGGGAGAATTTAATTGTGTAGTCAGCCCCTACAGCCAGAGTTAAAAGGGCTAAAAGGGAGATCCCAATCCGTTTCATTTGAGACTCCTTATTAGAGAATTTATCAATTATAGCAATTGAAGGGTGAAAGG
Organism: Campylobacterales bacterium; assembly: GCA_039831255.1. Lineage (GTDB taxonomy): Bacteria > Campylobacterota > Campylobacteria > Campylobacterales > Nautiliaceae > PUXY01. Next base: position 4,516 of record JBDONQ010000097.1, on the reverse strand, counting down.
GGGTTGAAATTTGGGAGAAGGAAGGTAAAATATAAGTTTTTTTAAAAAGGAGGGTTACCCCTCCACCGGGGAGAGGAGGTCCAGCAATAGAACCGGTTCTCGGAGGTGGGGGTAGGAGAGGGCTAACCCCCGATACTTTAAATAGACCTCCCAAATTTTCCGGTAACTCTCCCGGCCCCGTTTTTTTAACTCCAATGCCACTGCTCCATTTATCACTCCTTGGTAGGCCTTTTTTAGTAGGGACCCCTTCGGAAGTTTTTTCCATACCCCCTCCAACACCTCGTTGGCCTCAAAAAACTCCCCTTTTAAAATTAGGTCGCAAAACTCCCCTACCACTTTTCGTTCTTCCATCTACTTTCTCCTGTTAAATTGTCTCCTTATTTTAAAAGAAACCCCTTTACTCCAGTTTCCCCGGGAAAAATGGAAATATTATCAAACATTTAAAGTTTAAAAATGGTTTAAAGAGTTGCTCTATAATTTTTTCAGGACCAATTTTTGAAAGGGTAGCGAATGGGTGGACAACAGGATTGGGAATTCAATATTGTGGTGGTAGTTGGAGCAATTTTGGCCCTGTGGGGGGTTGTGTGGGGTTTAATTACCCCCCGGGAGGCTGGATTAATTTTAATCGGGAGTATGGTAGGGGGAATTTTGCCCGATTTGGATAGTGGCCAATCCGCTTCTGTAAAATTGATGGAATATACTGCAATTGCCCTATTCTCTTATTTCGTCTTTAGTAAAATGTGGGGGGATATCTCCTATTTAATGTTTTCCCTAATTTTTATTGGGGGTCTTTTGATGATTCTCCTCTTCTTCTTTATTATTGATATGTTGGTGGAACCCTATGGAGTGTTCCACTCTATCCCATTTGCAGTGTTGGTGGGGTTGCTCGGGGTAGAGATTGGGTACTACTTCTTTAGACTTAATATCCAACTCTCAGCGGTATTGGGGGTGGCAGTCTTTTTAGGGTATCTGGTCCACTTGATTGTGGATGAGGTGTTGGGGTTCGCCGGGGGGGAGAAGAGGTTGAGGGCCCTCAAATTTTGGGGAAAATCCCTCTTCTCCACTGTTGCTGTCTACTTTTTAATTGGCCTTTTAATTCTGCTCCTCCCAGAACGGGAGCAACTCCTCCAACTGATTCAGTAAGGGGTCGCCCCACCGGAAAAATCGGAAAATTTAAATACAATTCTTGTAGGGTTTAAATAGTTCCGACACTCCCCCCTCTCCCGATGGAGGGCCCTAATCCCTTCCCAAATCTCCGGCTCCCGGGTTCGGAGGTAGTGGAGAAGGGTGGTATTGGAGGAGAGGATGTAGAGAATTTTCCCTTTTACCGCTATTTTAACCCCTTCTAAATTCAGAATTGGCACCATTTTTTTAAAATCAGAAAAACATCCCCCCCTCTCAATTTGGGGCCGGAAAGGAGTTAACAGATGTTCCAAAATTTGATTGGCACTTTTAAACTGGTCCATATTGGAATTATAGCAGTTGGAGTGGCCCTCTCACTGGGAGGGTGTGGGTATAAAGGGGAGTTGGTTTGGGAGCAGAATAGGAGTCTTCCAACCCCTGCCGAAGTGAAATTTTTTGAAGTCAATAGTTCAATTAAGATCTGAAGGTAGAAATTAATATTGAGTTAATTTTGGCTTGACAAAATAAATTTTTATTCTATTCCCTTGACAACCCCTCCCTTCATCGTTTATAATTGAGCAGACTTAAAGGCAATTATTTCCTATTTCCCCTCCAAAGGAGTTGTTATGAAAAGAGGATTTACTATGATTGAGCTAATTTTTGTTATTGTAATTTTGGGAATTTTGGCCTCTGTTGCAGTTCCAAAATTGATGGCAACCCGGGAAGATGCAAAAGTGGCAACAATTACCCAAATGTTGAACAGCGCAGCAGAGGAGATAGTTAGCTACTATACCGCCCGGGGAAGAATTGAGGATAACGCCAGCCAAATGTCGTCTATTATTAATCAAATTGAGCACAACCCAAAACCTGATTTCAATATTACTGATACCAATACGAAGTGGAAATATGTGATATTCTCAGTTGGAGGGGACGATTGTGTAAAATTTAACTGGTATAGCCGGACCGATTTGGAGGTAATCAACTACCACTACAGAGGGGATAGCACCCTCTGTAACCGGGTTACAGATTTAATGGGAATTCCAAATCCCGGAGATGAGAAAAACTACACCCTCGAACAGAGTCAAGTAGTTTTCTAGTATCCCAATGGAGTGGGGTTAATCCTTCTCCAATTTTCTCCATTTCTACCTTTTTAATCTAAAAATCGTATTAAAACTTTTTTAACTAATTTTCCAATTCTGGGTCCAATTGGGAAAAGGGAAATTCTTTCTCAATTCTTTCGTTGGGAAAGGTTAGAAGGGGAGATTTTAATAATTATAAATCAAGTGACTCAAATTTTATAAAAACCCTTGACACAACCTTACTAAACTGATATAATTCATTCAACCAATCTCAGGAGGGTAAACGAATGAAGAGGGAGAAAAAGGGGCATAAAAAGCCGGAAAAGGCTCCAAAGGAGGCTTCCATTACCCCAGAAAAAGGGGAGAAGCAGACTCCAGAAACTGAAAAAGGGGTAGAGAATAGAATTCGCCAGTTGGAGGCCGAAAAAGAGGAGCTGGCCAAAAAACTGGATGAGGCGTTACGGGCCTACGCCCGGTGCGAAAATGATAAAAAGATTTTAAAAAAAGAGGTAGAGGCCCAAGTGGAGTATGCCTATGAACGTTTTGCAAAGGACCTTCTCCCGGTAGTTGACTCACTGGAGCTGGCAATTGAACACTCGAAAAAGATTGAGAATCGGGAGGAGGCCTTTGAAAAGCTGGTGGAAGGGGTGGAGTTAACCCTTAAAAAGATGTTGGATGTCTTCAAAAATCACGGGATTGAACCGGTCCACCATGAGGAGTTTGACCCCAATCTCCACCAAGCGGTCCAACATGTGGAGAGTGAGGAGCATCAGGAGGGGGCAATTGTAGATATCTACCAAAAAGGGTATACATTGAAAGGGCGGGTGATTCGGCCCTCAATTGTAACTATCAATAAAAAAAATAGCTGAAGGAGGTTAAAATGGGTAGAGTAATTGGGATTGATTTGGGAACAACCAATAGTGCAATGGCCTACTACGACGGAAAAGAGGCAAAAATTATCCCAAATAAAGAGGGGCGGAATACAACCCCATCTGTAGTAGCCTTTACCGATAAAGGGGAAGTTTTAGTTGGGGAGCCGGCAAAACGGCAAGCTATCACCAATCCAGAGCGGACAATCTACTCTGTAAAACGGATTATGGGGATGATGTGCAACGAGCCGAAGGCTCAAGAGGCGAAAAAGCATGTCCAATACAAAATTGTAGACCGAAATGGGGCTTGTGCCGTTGAAGTGGACGGGAAAATTTACACCCCTCAAGAGATTTCTGCAAAAATTTTGATGAAATTGAAAAAGGATGCGGAGGAGTTTTTGGGGGAAGAGGTAACAGAGGCTGTAATTACAGTCCCCGCCTATTTCAACGACTCCCAACGGAAGGCGACCCAAGAGGCTGGGAAAATTGCCGGGTTAAATGTGTTGCGGATTATCAATGAGCCCACTGCCGCTTCTCTGGCCTACGGATTGGATAAGAAGGGAGAGGAGAAGATTCTAGTTTACGACTTAGGTGGGGGAACTTTCGATGTAACAGTTCTGGAGATTGGGGATGGAACTTTCCAAGTTTTAGCAACCGACGGGAACGCCTTCTTGGGAGGGGACGATTTTGATAACCGGATTATCCAGTGGTTAATTGAGGAATTTAAAGCTGAAACTGGTATCGATTTGAGCAACGATAAAATGGCTCTCCAACGGCTGAAAGATGCCGCTGAGACAGCGAAAAAAGAGCTCTCCACAAAAGAAGAGACCGAAATTAACTTGCCATTTATCACCGCCGACGCAACCGGGCCAAAACACTTGGTTAAAAAGCTGACTCGGGCTAAATTTGAGGCAATGATTGACGACCTGTTGCAAGAGACCCTCCAACATATCGATACAGCATTAAAAGATGCTGGATTGAAAAAAGAGGATATTGATGAGATTGTAATGGTAGGGGGGTCCACCCGGATTCCAAAGGTTCAACAACTGGTCAGCGACTACTTTAACGGGAAAAAATTGAATAAATCTGTAAACCCAGATGAGGTGGTAGCCCTCGGGGCCGCAATCCAAGCGGGGGTATTGAAAGGGGATGTAAAAGATGTGTTGCTATTGGATGTAACTCCGTTGAGCCTTGGGATTGAGACCCTCGGTGGGGTGATGACAAAAATTATTCCAAAAGGGACCACAATCCCTGTGAAAAAGACCCAAGTGTTCACAACCGCCGAAGATAATCAAACAGCGGTTACAATCCATGTCCTCCAGGGGGAGGCTGAACTGGCAAAAGATAACAAATCTTTGGGAATGTTTAATTTGGAAGGGATTCGGCCAGCTCCCCGGGGAGTACCCCAAATTGAGGTTACATTCGATATCGACGCCAATGGGGTAT